>DASUNL010000346.1:0-7375 GCA_036277175.1 Pyrinomonadaceae bacterium
CGGCAAGGTCGCGCTCTACCGCGCGGCGTGGCGCGAGGCCGGGCACGCGGGCGACGGGCACGTGAGCTTGATGCTGCACACCTTCGTCGGCCGCGACTTGGAAGAGGTGCGCGAGACGGTGCGCCAGCCCTTCACCAACTACTTGATGCAGTCCATCGGCCTCGCACGGAATCTCGTACGCAGCTTCGGCAGCGACATCGAGATTGAAAGCCTCTCAAATGAGGAGCTGAAAGCGATTCTCAATCGCACCTTCGATCGTTACTTCGAGACGAGCGGGCTGCTCGGCACGCCGAACAGTTGCTTGCAGATGATCAACCGGCTGAAGGGCATCGGCGTTGACGAAGTCGCGTGCCTGATTGACTTCGGAGTCGCTCATGATTCGGTGATGTCGGGGCTGCGCCTTCTCAAGAGCGTGAAGGAGCGCAGCAACCAGCAGGGCGAAGCGGCGGGCCTCGACTACTCGCTGCCCGCTCAGATTGCCAGACACAACGTCACCCATCTTCAGTGCACGCCCTCGATGGCGCGCATGCTGCTGATGGATCCGCGAAGCGCCGAAGCCCTCGGCTCGCTCCGAAAGTTGCTGTTGGGCGGCGAGGAGTTGCCGGTCGCGCTCGCCACCCGACTCGGCGAAATCGTGTCGGGCGAAATACACAACATGTACGGCCCGACGGAGACGACCATCTGGTCGACGACGCAGGAGGTCGAAAAAGGCGGCCCCGTCTCTATCGGCAAGCCGATTGCGAATACGGAGACTTACGTCCTCGCCGCCGACCTCCGACCCGTCCCCGCCGGAGTGCCGGGTGAACTCTACATCGGCGGCGAAGGAGTCGTGCAGGGTTACCTCGACCGTCCCGAACTGACCGCCGAACGCTTCATCCCCAACCCCTTCGGCCGGAAGCCGGGCGCGCGTCTCTACCGGACGGGCGACCTCGCGAGTTTCGGCGCGGACGGCACGATTCAGTTTCAGGGCCGGCTCGATCATCAGGTGAAGCTGCGCGGTTATCGCATCGAGTTGGGTGAGATTGAGACGGTGCTCGGCCAGCACCCGTCGGTGCGCGAGAACGTCGTCGTCGCACTCCATGACGAGACGGGCGAGCAGCAACTCGCGGCTTACATCGTCCCCGTTCAGGGAGCGGCAAGCGCTCCGCAGCCCGCGCCTCTGACACCGGAACAGGAGGCCCTGCTCGGCGAGCGGAGTCGGCATCGTCTGCCTAACGGCATGGTCGTCGCCCAACACAGCAGCCCGCAGACGAACGCCATCTATAACGAGATATTCCGAGACAACGTCTATCTGCGCGGCGGCGTCACGCTCAACGACGGCGATTGCATCTTCGACGTCGGCGCGAACATCGGCCTGTTCACGCTGTTCGCCAGCCGAGCATGCAAGAACCCGCGGGTCTTTGCCTTCGAGCCGATTCCTCCGACCTTCGACCTGCTGCGCACGAACGTCGCGCTGCACGGCCTCGACGTGCAGCTCTTCGAGGTGGGCGTGGCCGATAAGACGGGCACGGAGCAGTTCACCTTCTACCGCGAGGCGTCCGGCCTCTCGGGCCGCACGGCCTACGCCGCTAACGACCAGCAGGTCACCAAAACCATCATCAGCAGTTGGCTGGACAAGGTCGCGCCCGGCCAGAACGTCGCCGTGCAGGAGCAGGAGCAGTTCGACGCCGCGTTGAGCGACGTGCTTCAGGCCGAAACCTTCGAGTGCCGCTTGACGACGCTCTCCGAGGTCATCGACCGGCACGAAGTCGAACGCATCGACCTGCTCAAAGTGGACGTCGAGGGCGGCGAACTCGACGTCCTCAAGGGAATCCGTGAAGAGCATTGGGGCAAGATCAGGCAGGTCGTCATCGAGGTCGACACCACTCCCGCCCTGAACGAGATCGAGGCGATGCTGACGGCGCACGGCTTCAGCTTCGCGGTCGACGACACCATCACGGTCACGGAGGGCGAAAGCTACGTCTACACGCTCTACGCCGTGCGTCAGACGGACGACGCGCAGCCGCCGGTCGGGGTCGAGCGGGCCGCCGCGTCGCTCGTCGCACCGGACTCGGCTGCGTCGGCGCAGGCGTTGTCGCTCGGAGACCTTCGCGGCTTCCTGAAAGAGCGGCTGCCGGAATACATGATTCCGTCCGCTTTCGTGATGCTCGACGAGATGCCGCTCACGCCGAACGGGAAAGTCAACCGCAAGGCGCTGCCGCCGCCGGACGGCAACCGCCTCGGCACAGGCGCGGCTTACGAAGCGCCGCGGACGGAGGCGGAGCGCACCATCTCCGCGATGTGGGAAGAAGTCCTGCGCGTCGGGCGCGTCGGCATTCACGACAACTTCTTCGACCTCGGCGGCAACTCGCTACTGCTCGTCAAGCTGCACGCCAGATTGCAAGAAGTCTTCGAGCGGGACATCTCACTGGTCGAGATGTTCACCAAGCCGACCGTCGGCGCGCTGGCGCAGTACGTGACCGGCGGCTCGAACGGACGCGCCGCCACGCTTGAGCGCGGCCATGAACGCGCGCAGAAGCAGACCGAGGCGCTCAAGTCGCAACAGCAGTTGATGAAGGAACGGGCGCGGAAGTTTAAGAGGCCCGCGAACGGCAACCGGGTCACGGCCTGAAGCGCGGCCGCTTCTTCGGAGGACGTTTAATCCTCCTCTCGCGCGGCCCTGAATTTAAAACGGCGACAAAGCCTGAACGGAGTAGAGCCTGATGAGCAACGCGCACATCGAAGAGACGATTGAAGGTGTGGCGGTAATCGGCATGGCCGGTCGTTTCCCGGGAGCCCGGAATCTCGACGAGTTCTGGCGAAACCTGCGCGACGGCGTGGAGGCCGTCACGTTCTTTTCGGACGAGGAACTCGCCGCGGAGGGCGTCTCCGCCGACGTGATGAGCCACCCCAACTACGTCAGGGCCGGGGCCGTGCTCGACGACATCGAGATGTTCGACGCGCAGTTCTTCGGCTTCAGTCCGCGCGAAGCCGAGATCATCGACCCGCAGCACCGGTTCTTCTTGGAGTGCGCGTGGGAGGCGTTGGAGAGCGCGGGCTACAACTCGGAGGCGTACCAAGGCCCCATCGGCGTCTTCGGCGGCATGCACATGAGCAAGTACCTGCTCAACAACCTGCTCTCGAACCCGGAGGTGCTTGAGGCGGCCGGCGCGCTGCAAATACGCATCTGGAACGACAAGGACTTCCTCGCCTCGCTGGCGGCCTACAAATTGAATCTGCGCGGCCCGAGCATCACGGTACAGACGGCGTGCTCGACCTCGCTGGTCGCCACCGCGCTGGCCTGCCAGAGTCTCCTCAATTACCAGTGCGACATGGCGTTGGCGGGCGGCGTGACCATCTCAGTCCCGCAGCGCGTCGGCTCGTTCTTTCAGGAGGGAGTCTTGTCGCCCGACGGGCACTGTCGCGCGTTCGACGCGAAGGGGCAGGGGACGGTCGGCGGAAACGGCGTCGGCGTTGTCGTCCTCAAGCGACTGGCCGAGGCTCTGGCCGACGGCGATTCGATTCAGGCCGTCATTAAAGGCTCCGCGCTCAACAACGACGGCTCATTCAAAATCGGTTATACCGCGCCGAGCATGGAAGGCCAGATGGAAGTCATCGGACTGGCGCAGGCGCTGGCCGGCGTCGAGCCGGAGACCATCAGCTACGTCGAGGCGCACGGCACGGGGACGCCGCTCGGCGACCCGATCGAGGTCGCCGCGCTCACGGAAGTCTTCCGGGCGGGCACGGACAAGAAAGGCTTCTGCGGCATCGGCTCGGTCAAGACGAACATCGGCCATCTGGACGCGGCGGCCGGGGTGGCGAGCCTCATCAAGACCGTGCTCGCGCTCAAGCACCGACAGCTTCCGCCGAGTCTTAATTTCGAGCAGCCGAACCCGAAGATTGATTTTGCGAACAGCCCTTTTCGCGTCAACGACAAGCTGACCGAATGGAAACGCGATGGCGCGCCGCGGCGCGCGGGCGTCAGTTCCTTCGCGATGGGAGGCGTCAACTCTCACGTCATCGTCGAAGAAGCGCCGGAGATTAAAGAATCATCCGATTCAAGACCGTGGCAGGCGTTAATGCTCTCGGCGAAGACGACGACGGCGTTAGAACGGATGACGGCCAACCTGCTCGAACACCTGCGCGAGCATCCCGAACAGAAACTCGCCGACGTCGCGTATACGCTGCACACCGGGCGGAGAACGTTCAATCATCGCCGCGTGGTTTTGTGCCAGAGCGCGGACGGCGCGGCGAACGCTCTGGAAACAAGAGACGCCAAACGCATGCTGTCGTCGGTCGGGGACGCCGAACGCCGTCCGGTGATCTTCATGTTCCCCGGCCAAGGGGCGCAATACCTGCGAATGGCGGCCGACCTCTATGAGCACGAGCCGACCTTCCGCGCACAGCTCAAGGAGTGCGCGGGGATTCTCGACGGCCATCTCGGGTTTGACCTTTTGGAACTGCTCTACCCGTCAGACGAGCGCGCCGCGGAGGCCGCCGAGCGACTCAATCAGACGCTCATCACGCAGCCCGCGCTCTTCGCCGTCGAGTACTCGCTGGCGCGAGTTTGGATGGGGTGGGGCGTGCGCCCGGCGGCGATGATCGGGCACAGCATCGGCGAATACGTCGCGGCGGCTCTGGCCGGAGTCTTTTCGTTGGAAGACGCGCTCGCGCTCGTGGCCGAGCGGGCACGCTTGATGCAGCAACTGCCGGCGGGCGCGATGCTGGCCGTCTCGCTGCCAGAAGAAGAAGTGCTGCCGCTGCTCAAGCCGGGGCTCTCGCTGGCCGCCGTCAACAGCGCCGCGCTCTGCGTCGTTGCGGGATTGAACGAAAGCGTCGAGGCTCTGCGCGGCAGGCTCGCGGCGCAAGGCGTCGAGTGCCGTCGTCTGCACACCTCTCATGCGTTTCACTCCGGGATGGTCGAACCCATCTTGAAGACGTTTGTGGAGAAGGTTCAACGCATCACCCTGCGTGAGCCCGAACTGCCTTATGCGTCGAACGTGACCGGGCGAATGATTACCGCGGCGGAAGCGACGAGTCCCGAATACTGGGCGAGGCACCTGCGCCAGACCGTGCGCTTCGCCGACGGTCTCGGCGAGCTACTGCAAGACGCCAACGCCGTCCTGCTCGAAGTCGGGCCGGGACGCATGCTCGGCACGCTCGCCAGACGGCACCCGCGCAAAACGGACAAGCAATTGATTCTTTCGACGCTGCGCCATCCGCAGGAGACGCAGGCGGATGTCGCGTTCCTGCTCAATAGTCTCGGGCGGCTCTGGCTGGCCGGTCTGGAAATTGACTGGCCGAAGTTCTACGCGCACGAGCGCCGCCTGCGCGTGCCGCTCCCGACTTACCCCTTCGACTATCAGCGGTACTGGATCGAACCGCGAAACGTGTCGGCCGAGCTTACATCGAGGCCCGCGGACGTCGGTTCGGAGGTCGTGCGAAGCGCCGAAAACGCAGACGCGGCGGCGGCCGTCGGCGCGCCGTCGTCCGAGGCTGGAAGCGCACACCGCCGCCCCGAACTGTCATCCGAGTTCGTCGCCGCGCGCAACGAGACGGAGGAGAAACTGGCTGCCATCTGGTCGAAGTTTCTGGGCTTCGAGCAGATCGGCGTCCACGACGATTTCTTTGAACTGGGCGGACATTCGCTGCTCGCCACGCAAATCGTTTCGCGCGTGCGCGAGACCTTCAACATCACGTTACCGATTGGAAGCTTCTTCGAAGAACCGACCGTGAGCGGCCTCGCGGAGCGCGTTACGGCGGCGGCGGAAGGCGCGCGGACGAGCGTCGAGTCGCCGCCGGTTCGGCCCGTCGCGCGAGACGCTCATCTCCCGCTCTCGTTCGCGCAGCAGCGCATGTGGTTCTTCAACCAATTAGACCCCGGGAGCGCCGCCTACAACATTCCGGCCGCGCTGCGCCTCAATGGCGCGCTCAACATCGCGGCGCTGGAATCGAGCCTCAACGAGATTACCGCGCGACACGAAATCCTCCGCACGACTTTTCGGATCGAAGGCGAACGGCCGGTACAGGTTGTCGCGCCCGAATTAAAAATCGCGCTCTCGCTCGTCAACCTCGACGACCTGCCGGAGGCCGAACGCGAGGCGGAAGTCGGGCGGCTGGCGAGTGAGGAAGCGCGCCGGCCTTTCGACCTTGAAACCGGCCCGCTGATGCGCGTCAGTCTCCTGCGCCTCAAAGAAGAGGAGCACGTGCTGGTGCTCACGATACATCACATCACAACTGACGGCTGGTCGATGGGCATCTTCTTCCGCGAGTTGGAAGTCCTCTATCACGCATTCTCGAACGAGGAGCCGACCCCGCTGACCGAGTTGCCGATTCAGTATGCCGACTTCGCACACTGGCAACGGCAATTCATGAGCGGCGAGGTTTTGGACGAGCAGCTCGCGTACTGGAAGCAGCAACTCGCCGACCTGCCGGCCGTACTCGACTTGCCGACCGACCGTCCGCAACCCGCCGAGCCGACGTTCACGGGCGCACTCAAGTCCTTCAACATCTCCGGCAGAACCTACGCGGCTTTGCAGGAGTTGAACCGCGAAGAGGGGACGACGCTCTTCATGGTCTTACTGGCCGCCTATCAGACGTTGCTCTCGCGCTATACGGGACAGGACGACATCGCGGTCGGCTCGCCCATCGCCAACCGCAATCGCAGCGAGCTTGAAGGCTTGATCGGCTTCTTCGTCAACACGCTCGTCATGCGGACAAAGCTCTCGGGCAATCCGACGTTCCGTGAACTGCTCCGGCGCGTGCGCGAGGTGGCGCTCGGCGCATACGCCCATCAAGACTTGCCGTTCGAGCAACTGGTCGAGGCGCTTCAACCCGACAGGGACACGGGGCGCTCGGCGCTCTTCCAGACGATGCTCGTCGTACAAAACGCGCCCTTCGGCTCGCAGGGCCTTTCGAGCCTCACTTTCAGCTCGGTGCAGGTGGATCGCACGGCGGCGATGTTTGACCTGACGCTCTACTTCAGTGAGACGGAAGACGGCATCTCCGCGACACTCGAATACAACACCGACCTCTTCGACGAAACGACCATCGAGAGGTTGGTCAAACACTTCGAGCAGTTATTGGAGAGCGCCGCGGCTGATCCCGAAACACGGATTGACGAGCTAACCCTCCTGACCGCCGCCGAGCGGCAGGAAGTTCTCACGACGTGGAACGACACGAGTCGCGACTACCCGCGCGACAAGTGCCTCCACGAGCTGTTTGAAGAGCAGGCGCGACGCACCCCCGAGGCGACGGCGCTCGTCTTCGGCGGTGAGCGCGTGAGCTACCGCGAGCTCGACGGGCGCGCCAACCGGCTGGCACATCACCTGCGCGGGATGGGCGTCGGGCCGGAGAGTCTGGTCGGGGTGCTGCTCGAGCGCGGCGCGGAGATGGT
>DASUNL010000347.1:0-2615 GCA_036277175.1 Pyrinomonadaceae bacterium
ACTGGTATCAGGGGCGCGGCCGCGCGGTGGCGAGCGAGTACACGGACAAGCTCTACGTCGTCTTAGACTCTCTGCGTCGCCGACGCTCGGACGGCTCGATGGTGCGTCTGCTCGTCCCCGTCCGAGGCTCGGAGGCCGAGGCCGAGGCGCACGCGCTCGAAGTGGCGTCGCGCGTCTCGCCGCGCCTGCCGGAGTTCGTGCCGAATTAAGGGAACGAGACGGCCGGTTTGCCGGAAAACGAACCGGATTCGGCCTTTTTACAGACTGTCGTCGCCGCCCTCCTCAAAGGCGGGGGCGCATTTGACAAGAGGAAAGCCCACACGGGCCGACTTTCAAGAAGGTTTCGAGGCGCTTGCCCCGCCCGCGACCGCGCGCGAAAGTCTCGGCTTCGGCTTTCCGAAAAGTTTAGTCACGGGCGCGAAGACCCGCGCGGCTTTGCCCGCCGCCGTCGTCGTAGCGTCCCGCGACGAACAACAGCGGCCCGACGAAGTCCCGAGGCCGAGACGCGCGTTTGCCCCGCGCGATTCGGACACGAAGGCGTCGGAGTCGCAAAAGAACCAGAGGAGTGCCATACAAATGAATCACGCAGAGTGCCCCCGCGTCCGGCGAAGCCTCCGGCTCGCCCTCGTCGCCTGTCTCGCCCTCGGCCTAGCCGTCCTGTCCGCAGGCTGCTCCGACCCCGCCAAAGCCAAAGCCGAACACGTCACGCGCGGCGAAGCCTTCCTCCGCGAACGCAAGTTCCAAGAGGCCGTGCTCGAATTCCGCAACGCCATCCAGATTGACGACAACTTGGCCTCGGCCCACTGGGGACTCGCACGCGCCTACGAGGGCTTGCAGCGCGCGGGCGAAGTGTTCGACGAGTTGAACGCGACCGTCCGCCTCGACCCCTCGAACAAGGAGGCGCGCTTCAAACTCGGCACATACTTCCTCATCGCCAGCCAGCGCGACGCTCAGGTCGCCCGCCCCGAATTTTTAGACGAGGCGCAGATGCACGCCGAAGAGTTGGTCAAACAGGACGCCTCTTTCATACCGGGCCGCGTCCTGATGGCGAACGTCTTGGCCGCGCGCGGCAAGCGCACGGAGGCTCTGGCGGAACTCGGCCGCGCGCTCGAACTCGACCCGCGCCGCGTCGAAACTTACGTCAGCATCGCGGGCTTCCACTGGATAGGCGGCGAGACGCAGAAGGCCGAAGAGACTTTCCGCCGCGCCATCGAGGTCAACAACTTCGCCTCGCTGGCTTACGTCGAGTACGGCAAGTTCCTCGTCCAGCAGCGACGGCTCGAAGACGCCGAGGCGCAGTTCCGCAAAGCCGTCGAGGTCGACCCGACCAACCGCGACGTGCGCTTCGTCCTCGCCAGCTTTTATCTCGTCAACAACCGGCTCGACCGTGCCGAAGAGTCTTACCGCGCTCTGGCCGACCTCGACCGCGACAGTCCCGAAGGGCGCGCGCGCCTCGCCGACTTCTACGCCTCGGTCGGCCGCCTCGACGACGCGCAGAACGTCTACCGAGAGCTGGTCAAGCAGTGGCCCGAGTACGCGCGCGGCTTCTACCGCTTGGGCGAGTTGAGCCTTCAGCGCGGCGACCTTCAGGGCGCGAACGAACAGGTCGCGGAGATTCTCAAGAAGAACGCGCGCGACGCCGACGCGCTTCTCCTGCGCGCGCGCATCCAGCTCGAACGCGGCCAGCAGCGCGAGGCTATCAATGACCTCAAGGAGGTCTTGAATCAAGAGCCGCGTTCGCAGATGGCGCTCTACTTCATGGCCGAGGCGCAGTACCGCGACGGGCAGATTGAACAGGCGCGCTCCTTCGCAGGCGAAGTCGAACGCTTCCACCCCGACTTCCTCCCGGCCAAGCTGATGCAGGTGCAGATTAACCTCGCCGGCGGCGACGCCGAGCAGGTGCGCAACCTCGCGACCGACCTCCTCGACCGCGTCTCGAAGACCGCGCCCGGAGGGATGCAGACGCCGCAGCTTCTGACCGAGATGCGCGTGCGCGCTTTGACGGCGCGCGGCACGGCCAACGTCCAACTGGCCGCGCGCCGCCCCGCCGAGGCCGCCAAGTTCCACGCCGCCGCGCGCGCCGACATGGAGGCCGCGCGCGAGCTTTGGCCGAACGCGCCCTCGTCCTACACGAACCTCGCGGGCGTGGCCGCCGCCGAAGGCAAGGGCGACGAGGCCGTCGCGCTCTACGAGCGCGCGCTCTCGATTGACCGCACGAACGCGCAGGCGCTCGAAAACCTGATTCGCCTCTACGCCTCCTCGAACCGCGTCGGCGAAGGACGCGCGCGTCTTGACGCGCTCGTCGCGGAGCAGCCCAACCGCGCGCATCTCCACTACCTGCGCGCCGTCGCCTACGCGCTCGGCGCGGGCGGCATCCAGCCCGACGCGCAGACGGTCGAGGCCGAGCTTCGCCGCACCATCGAGCTTGACGCCGACTTCATTCCCGCTTATCACCGTCTCGCCGAACTCTACATCACGACGAACCAGCCCGACCGCTCGGTCGCCGAGTACCGCAAGATTGCCGACCGGCGGCCGAACGACGCGACCGCCTTCCGCTCCATCGGGATGGTCGAGCACGGGCGGCAGAACTACGAGGCGGCCGCCGAGAACTACCG
>DASUNL010000348.1:0-3206 GCA_036277175.1 Pyrinomonadaceae bacterium
GTTCGATGAGAGTAATGCTTCTCGAACGTCCGTCCCCGCGCCTTTCGAGTTTCGGCGCACGCCCTGTCGCCTCAGTCAATCACGCGCAGGTCGCGCTCGCTGACTATCTTCCAACCCTGCGGAGTGCGACGCCAGCGCAACTCCTGCACGACCTCGCCGCGACGGCCGACGCCCGCGCCCTCGATTGAGTAGCGTTTGCGGAAACGCATGACGGCCGTGCGCCCGTCGGGGGCGAGGCGTATGTCGGGGCCGCCCGCGCTCACATCGACGGCGCTCGCGCGCTCGAAGACGCGGCGCTTCTCGGCGCGCACCGCCTCGCGCGACGCGCCGCGCGCGAGGTAGAACGCGCCGAGGCGCGAGTCGTAGAAACTCATCTGGCGGTTGATGTCGCGCGCGTTGGTGGCGGCGACCCACCCGTCGAGCGCGGCCGACAGTTGCGCGCGCGCGTCGCCCCGCGCGCCCGCACTCGCTTCGTCCGTCGCATTCTCGACGCCTTCAACTTCGCCCGCGCCCGCCGCTTCGTCCGTCGCAACAACGGGGACGCTTGCGCCCGCCTCTTCCGTCTCCACGGGCGTCAGTGTTTCGTCAGCCTTCGGGAGCGCGTCGCCGCTCGACGCGCTCGCGCCGTCGTCCATCGCGGGTGCGCTCCCGCCGACGCTCTCGACCGGCGCGGACTGATAGCGTTGGTAGACGGCCGTGCCGACGCCGCCCAAGACTCCGCCCGCGAGGCCGGCGACGATGGCCGCGACGAGTAGCGGGCGCGGACGACGGCGCGCGCGCTTTGGTGTCGCGCCAAGCTCTCCGAGCGGCACGGCCGGGCGCGCGCGCCCCACCTCGCTCTGGTCGAAGCGCGGCACGACGGCCGTCTTCTCCGGGTCGTGCTGTACCGTCCTCTCCGAACGGTTTACAGAGGTCGAGTGTCCCTGTTCCATGCCTTTGCGGCCCCCGTCTGATTGTTAGCGATACACTTCCGAGGAGAGTCACTGAATAGAAGCAATCACCATTCCGCGCGGCGCGCGCTCGGTTGACGCGCCCGCCGAGTTAGCGTTTATACTTGCACGCATTCGGCGCTCCCCTTTTTTCCGAGACGCACAAAACCAATGAATAGAGCTTTCATCACACTCGCCCTCTTCGGCCTCCTCGCGTCGTCTCAAGCCGCGTGCTCGTTCTTCTCGGGCAGTAGCGGAAGCGAAACTCAGACCGCGCGGACGAACGACAACGCCGCGCGCGCCGACGCGCCCGCCGCCTCTTCGAGTCCTTCTTCGAGCGAGAACGCTGACGCGCGCGCGCTCGTCGAGCGCGGCATCAAGGCTTACAAGGAGAACCGCGACGAGGAGGCGGTCGCGGCCTTCGAGGAGGCCGTCCGTCTCGACCCCGACTACGCGGAGGGCTACTACCGACTCGGCCTCGCCTACTCGGCGACGGGCAAGTCCGAAGAGGCGGAGAAAAATTTCGAGGAGGCCGTGAAGGTCTACAAGCGCGCGGCGGGCAAAAACGACGAGGACGGCGACGCGCAGTTCTACCTCGGACTCTCCTACAGCAAGCTCGGCAAGTATGAGGACGCGGTCAAAGCCTACAAGCAGTCGGTCAAGCTCTCGCCCGACGACAGCGACAAGTATTACGAGCTCGGGCTAGCGCACTCGAAGCTGGCGCAGTATCAAGAGGCCGTCAACGCCATCAACAAGTCGCTCGACCTCGACCCGAACAACTTCCGCGCGCAGGACGCGCTGGAACGCGCGAAGGCGGGGCTGGCGCGGCGCGAGGCATTCCTCAAGCAGTTGGAGAAGATGCGCCAGCAACAGACGGGGAGACAGAAGTCGAACTCGAACTCGAACGTCGCCCCCGCCCCGCCCTCGGCCCCCTTCGGGCCCGCCCCCGCGCCGACGCCGCAAGGATGAAGGAGGCCGTGAATCGTTAATCGTCAATCGTCAATAGAAGGAGTAGACTGAAGCCCGTCCTTGAGTCCCAAGACTCAAGGACGGGCTTTCTGCTCAAACGCGATTCACGATTTACGATTCACGATTCACCATGCACGACCTTTCCTTCATCCTTTCGTCTTCGGCCTTCGCCTTTGACGCGGGCGGGCCGCTGCTCTTTCTGGCGCTCGGCGTGTTCGCGCTCGTCGTCGTCGTCCTCATCATCGCGGTCGAGGCGGTCGCTTTGCGTCTCCTCAAATGGGGCGGGTTCGGCCGCGCGCTGCTCGACTCGTTTCTGATGAACCTCGTCTCGACCGTCATCGGCGTGCCCTTGCTCTTCGGCTACGCGACCATCTTCGGCGAGACGCTCGGCGTCCGCTACGTCTTCGCCTTCGCGCTCTCGTTCGTCATCTCGGCGGCCATCGAGGGCGGCGTGCTGCTCGCGCTCAGACGGCGGCCCAGCCGCGAGACGTGGCGCGCGGCCGTCATCTCGAACGCCGCCAGCTACGCCGCCGTCACACTTCTGATGGTCGCCCTCGCCGTCGCCGGGAATTAAACTTCCGCGCGGACGCGGTAGACGCCCGCGCGCTCGACTCTTATGACGAACCTTTCCACGCAGCCGACTTCGCACGCCGACGAGGGCGAGGGCGCGCTCGCCCGCGCGCACCTCTCTTTCGTCGGCTGCGGCGCGATGGCCGAGGCGATGATAGCGGGCCTACTCCGCCGACGCCTCGTCGCGCCCGCGCAAATTACTGGGAGCCACCCGCGCGCCGCGCGCCGCGACGAATTGGCCGAGCGTTACCGCATCGAGATGGTCGAGAGTAACCTCGACGCCGCGACCGCTTCGGGCGACGCGCCGGGCGGCTCAATCGTCGTCCTCGCCGTCAAGCCGCAAAGACTCGGCGGCGTGCTCGAAGAGTTGGCGGGCGCGCTCGGCGGGCGTCAGGTCGCGCTCTCGATCATCGCGGGCGCGTCGCTCGAAACTTTGGCCGAGGGCTTGCGCCACACGTCGGTCGTGCGCGCGATGCCGAACACGCCCGCGCAGATAGGCGAGGGGATGACGGCTTGGACGCCGACGCCGGAAGTCGGCGAGGAACAGCTCGCGCAGGTCTGCGCGCTCCTCGGCGCACTCGGGCGCGAGATGCGCGTCGACACCGAGCGGATGATTGACATGGCGACGGCGCTGTCGGCGACGGGGCCGACCTACATCTTCATGATGATGGAGGCGCTGGTGGACGCGGGCGTCCACATGGGCTTCTCGCGCCACGTCGCGCAGGAGTTGGTCACGCA
>DASUNL010000349.1:0-8606 GCA_036277175.1 Pyrinomonadaceae bacterium
GCCTTCCTCATCATCTCGCTCGTCTTCGCCTACACGACCGTTCAGAACATTCACGAGCGACCCGAGGGCATCAAGATTGCCTCGTTCTTCATCGGCGCAATCGTCTTCACCTCGTTCCTCTCAAGACTCTGGCGCACGACCGAGCTTCGCGTCGCGTCGGTCGTCTTGGACGAGCGCGCCGAAGCTTTCATCCGCGAGGCGATGCGCGGGCACGACCTGCGCATCGTGGCGAACCGGCGCGACCGGGGCGACGCGGCCGAGTACCAAGCGAAGGAGCGCGAGAAGCGTCTCGACAATCACATCCCGACCAGAGACCCCGTCGTCTTCTTCGAGGTCACGCCGGGCGACGCCTCGGAGTTTGCGGGTGAGTTAATCGTGCGCGGCGTCAACGTCGAAGGCTTCAGGGTGCTGCGGACAAAAAGTCCTGCCGTGCCGAACGCCATCGCCGCGTTCCTGCTCCACCTGCGCGACACGACGGACAGAATTCCGCACGTCTACTTCGGGTGGAGCGAGGGCAACCCGCACTCATATCTGCTCAAGTACATCGCGTTCGGCGAGGGCGACACCGCGCCCGTCACGCACGAAGTCTTGCGGCAGGCCGAGCAAGACCCGGAGCGGCGTCCCATCGTCCACGTCGGCGGGTGAAAGACAACGTGACGAGTGACGAGTGACGAGTAGCAGACGAGACTTCAACTCGTCACTCGTCACTCGTCTCTGTTCGGAAGGCGCACGTGGGCTGTCGCGGCGGCGCTTTGGACGGGAGTGCGCGGCTGGCGTGGCGGGTGGGTCGCGGGTTGGTCGCTCGGGGCGGCGGCCGTGAAGCCGGTCGGTTAGCCGTCGTGGGTATCGCCTTCGCCGTCGCCGCGGCCGGCGAGGAAGCATGAGCGACAGA
Source organism: Pyrinomonadaceae bacterium (assembly GCA_036277175.1). Lineage (GTDB taxonomy): Bacteria > Acidobacteriota > Blastocatellia > Pyrinomonadales > Pyrinomonadaceae > DASQDT01. The sequence continues at coordinate 893 of DASUNL010000349.1, forward strand.
AGACGGGGCGGCCTTGTGACGGGTAGAAGGGCACGGTCGTCTGCTGCCCGCATTGCGCGCAGGTCACAGAGACCTCGATCCTCTGGCGCACGCCCGTCGATTGCGCGGCGGCGATGGCGGCGAGACGCTCGTTCTTCGCCTGCTTGCAGGGCTTGCAGCGTTTCGGCTCGTTCTTCAGACCCTTGTCGTGGAAGAAGACCTGCTCGCCCGCCGTCCAGATAAAATCCTGCCCGCAGTCAACGCATCTGATGGTGCGATCCGTGTACTCCATCTCGGCGTGACCCCACTCTTTCGTTTGTGTCTCGGCGGTTGGTGCCTGACTCGACATGACTGATTTAAACCCCCTCATCCGATGTGAGCGCGCCGGGCCGGATGCTGTAAGGAGGCACGGCCCGATACTGTCTCAGCGCGGCGAATAGACTGCTTTCTGTCTGCGAGGGACGACGCTTAAGTGCTACCGGCGTTGTTCGGGAGGCGACAGAAAACCTACCGGCGAGAGAGGAAGCGGAGTCGGGATAACGGCCTTACTTCGCCACTGCCGCCTGACTTTGACTCAGCACGGTATACTTCTCACGAAACTGTGTCAAGGATAATCTGAAGCCCGCATTTACTGAATCTTGACTACGACTGCGGGCCATGACAGGATGCGCCGTTCCGTCAACACACCGCCCGCGCAAATGTTGGGAATTTAAGAGGATGAAGATACTCGTCATCGGCTCCGGGGGGCGCGAGCACGCCCTCTGCCGCTCGCTCTGGGGGGCTGGTCGCCACAAGGCTCGGCAAATCTTTTGCGCCCCCGGCAACGCCGGAATCGCGCGCGACGCACGACTCGTCCCCGTCGAAGCGACGAACGTCTCGGCCCTCGCCGCCTTCGCCGAGGCCGAAAAGATTGACCTGACAATCGTCGGCGGCGAAGCGCCCCTCGCCGCCGGACTCGCCGACGAGTTCGAGCGGCGCGGCCTCGTCGTCGCCGGCCCCACACAGCAGGCCGCGCGACTCGAATCGAGCAAGGCGTTCGCCAAAGATTTCATGGCGCGACGACGCATCCCGACCGCGCGCCACCGCGTCGCCGCCACGGTCGCCGAGGCGCGCGAGATTTTGGGCGGCGGCGAGTTCGGCGGCGAGAGTTCGGCCGTCGTCGTCAAGGCCGACGGGCTGGCGGCGGGCAAGGGCGTCGTCGTCGCGCGCGACCGCGCGGAGGCCGAGCGTGCGGTGGTAGAGATGATGGAGGGCGGGCGAGTCGGCAGGGAAGCGGCCGCGCGCGTCGTCATCGAAGAGGCGTTAGAGGGGCGCGAGGCTTCTTTGCTGCTCTGGACGGACGGGCGCGACTATCGTTTGATGCCCGCCGCGCGCGACCACAAGCGCGTCGGCGACGGCGACACGGGGCCGAACACGGGCGGCATGGGGGCCATCACCGCGCCCGACGTTCTGGACGACGCGACGCTCGCTCGCGCCGTCTCGGAAATCGTCGAGCCGACGCTTGAAGGCTTAAGCGCGGAGCGTCTGAAGTTTCGCGGCGTCCTCTTCGTCGGCCTGATGCTGACCAGCGAGGGGCCGCGCGTGCTCGAATACAACGTGCGTTTCGGCGACCCAGAAGCGCAGGCCATCCTCGTCCGCTTGCAGACCGACCCGCTCGAAATCTTCGATGCCGTCGCGCGCGAACGTCTCGGCGAAGTCTCGGTCAGTTGGAGCGAAGAAGCCTCGGCCTGCGTCGTCCTCGCCGCGCGCGGCTACCCCGAAAAGCCAGAGACGGGCGCGCACATCGGAGGCATCGAAGAGGCCGAGGCGCTGCCCGGTGTCAACGTCTTTCACGCCGGGACGACCGACGCGCCCGGCGGCGGATACCTCGTGGCGGGCGGGCGCGTCCTCGGAGTGACGACCACGGGCGCGACGCTCGACGAGGCGCTCGCGCGCGGATACGAGGCGGCCGCGCGCGTACACTGGGACGGCATGCACTACCGCCGCGACATCGGGCGGTTTCAAAAACAGTGACGAATGACGAGTTAGCTTTCAGCATTCAGCTTAAAACTTTCCGAAAGCTGAATGCTGAAAGCTGACCGCTGAACGCTTGCCCGTCACTCGTCACCCGTCACTTCCTTTTAGCTTTTCCCTTGACCTGTCCGCCTGTTATACTCGCGTCGAAGACGTTCTTTAGAAGTCCGGACGGTGCAACCCCGCGGCGCGGGCCGACGTACAAGGTTCTTGCGCGGAGAGGTTTACGGTCGCGCGGTCTTTAAATTAAAGTCGGGCGCGGCCGCCCGCGAGAGGCGGCCGAAAGCCGGTGGTTGGAGGAAGGTGAGAGATGGGAGTGTTGGCGAGATTGAAGCGCAGTCTGCGCGCGTTGTTCGGCGGGGTCATCGAGAAGACTGAAGACCCCGAGTTGATCTTGCAGCAGACCATACGCGACATGCGCGACCGCGTGCCGGAGCTTAACAACTCGGTCGCGCAGGTGATGGCAACCGAGCGCCTGCTGGCGAAGAACAAACAGAACCTCGAAGCGCAGGTCGTCGATCTCGACTCGAAGATTAAGGCTTCGATTAAGATGAAGCGCGACGACATCGCCACGGCCTACATCGGTCAGCTCCAGCAGGCGCAGCTCGATTTGCAAAGAACGTCGCAGCAACTCGACCACGCCTCTAATGCGTCCAAGCAGGCGTTGAAGGCGCGCGACAACTACGTGCTCCAGATGCAGCGCCGCTCGGCCGAGGCGATGCAGCTTATCAACCAGTCGAAGCAGGCCAAGTTGCAGGAGCAGCTCGCGCAGACGATGGCCTCGTTCCAGTTGGGCGACGACGCCTCGACCTTCAACGAGATGCGCGACAAGATCGACCGCCGCGCGGCCACGGCCGAGGCCAAGCTCCAGCTCGGCACGTCGTCGGTCGACACGCAGATGCAGGAGATCGAGCGCGAGGCTATGGACATGCAGCTCGCCGACAAGCTGCTCGAATACAAGCAGCAGATGGGACTTTTGGGGAGCGGCGACCGGCAGACGCCCGCGCTCCCGGCGGCCGACGAGCGATAGCGCTCTCTGTTCTTTTAACGAAGGCGCGGGGGCGTGGGAGGTCACGCCGCCCGCGCCTCTCAGGCAATCAAAGGGTCGGGTCGGTCTAAATTATTTTCATGTCTATGGCGGAGCGGAAAGTCAGCATTGAGTATCTGAAAGAGGCGCTCAAGGAGCCCGTCAACTTCTGGGGGATGGCGGGCTTCGCCGTCGCCGCTGCCTACACGCAGTCGGTCATCCCGCTCGCCGCCGCCTTAGTCGCCGAAGGGGCGTATCTCGCCACCGTGCCCGCCAGCTCTCTCTACCGCCGACTCGTCGACGGGCGCAACCGCAAGCGCCTGCTCGAACACCGCAACCGGATGCGCGAGAAGATGATCGAGGGCTTCGACCCGCGCGAGCGCGAGGCCGTGCTCTATTTGAAGTGGTTGAAGAAACAGATTTTCGACAACTACGTGAAGTTCACCGGGTCGAAGGAACCGCCGACGAACATCAAGAGCCTCGACCAGCGTTGGGAGGACTTCGTCGATCTGCTCGACGTCTACCGGCGGCGCAAGAACCACCTGCGCTCGATTAACCGTCAGGCCGTGCAGAACCAACTGATGCAGGCCGAACGCTCCGTCGAGAGCTCGCCCGACGAACGCTCGCGCCGCGTGCAGCAGGCGAACGTCGAAATCCTGCGCCGACGCCTCGCCGCCTTCAACGAGCTTGAGCGTTCGGTGAAACTCGTCGAGGGGCAGCTCCAGTCAATCGAAAACTTCTTCGGTCTCGTCAACGATCAGGTCGTCACGCTGCCGACGCCGGAGCGCGTGTCCGCGCTCGACTTCGAGCAGCTATCCGACTCCATCGCGATGACCAAGCAGATGCTCGAAGACACCTCCGACGTCATCGGCGCGCTCGACAACCACAACCGCGAACTCGGCAACTACGACCTGCTCCCGTCGGGCACGAAATAAGAGAACTCAAAACACGGAGCGGGGGCGGCAGCCAATGTCAGGCTACCGCCCCCGCTTCATTTTTCATTATTAGCACATCGGCCTCGTCAGTACCGCCCGCTTGCGGCAGGCGGTACTGACTCAATCGTGTCCTTGAATAATCTCTTCGAGCGCGGCCTCGTCGAGGAGGTAAGTCTCGTTGCAGAAGTGGCAGGTCATCGCCGCGCCCTTGTCCTCACGAAGCATCGACTCCAACTCCTCGCGCTCGATTGAAGAGATGAGCGAGACGGCGCGCTCGTAAGAACACGGGCACGAGAAACTGACCGCGCGCTCCTCCAAAACCTCGAACGGCAAACCGCCGAGCGCCGCGCGCAGGAGGTCGGCGGGGCTTGCGCCCTCGCGTATCAGCTTCGTCGTGTGCGGCGTACTCTTCACAGACTCTTCGACGGCCGCCACGGTCTGCTCGTCCGCCCCCGGCATCATCTGCACAATCAACCCGCCCGCCGACTCGACGAACGTCTCGCCCGACTCGCGCGCGCGCACCAGCACGCCCAACAGTACGGCCGAAGGTATCTGCTCCGACTTCGCTAAGTAGTAAGCGATGTCCTCGCCTATCTCGCCCGAGACGAGCGGGACAGAACCGCGATAAGGCTCGCGGTAGAGTCCGATGTCGAAGCCCGACTCGTGCGTCACGTAGAACGTGCCCGCGCCGACGACGGCGCTCACGTCGAACTTGCCCCCGGCGTTGAGCGGCGCGTCGGCCTGCGGGTTGCGCACGTAGCCGCGCACCTCGCCGCGCGCGTTCGCCTCGGCCGTGATGCCGCCGACCGGCCCGTCGCAAACTATCTGCACCGTCAGACGGTCAAGCTCCTTGAGTCCCGCGCCGAGCAGAAGCGTCCCCGTCAGAGTGCGTCCGAGCGCGGCCGCGACCGTCCCCGTCACGGCGTGACGACGCGCCGCCTCGGCCGCGAGCGACGTCGTCACCGCAGCCATGCAGCGCACCTGTCCGCCGGCCGCCGTCGCGCGCACGAGCGCGTCCCCGTTCACGTTCGTCACCAAAACCTTTGTGCCCCCTCGACTCCGAATTGTGCCACCGGTCTTTGACGAAAAATTCGCGCGCCGCGCCGCCTCCGTGACACTCTCTCAACATGCGCCGCGCCCCTCGCGCGTCGCCCGCGCGCGCACCTTCGGGCCGTCTCAGTCATCAAATATTACGCGACTTCGGGGACGAAAATGGGCTAAACGGTCGCTTAAGGTAAATTCTCAAAGTGTCCCCTCTATTGGACTGAAAAGAAAGGCTGGCACAATATATTGGGTGAGACTATTGACAGCCCCCCCGGCCCTATGTATACTGCCGCTCGCTTGAGCGAGACGAGGTCGTGAGGCGGCCCGAGCGATTCCCGAGGCTTGGCCGCCCGAGGGATTTCTCGCCTCTCACGTAGCGCCAGCCGCCGCAGTACCCGAGCCACAGCAGCCCGTTTTTTCGGACGCGCCCGACGCCGGTAGCAGCGTCCGAAAATTTTTGGTAGACACTTCAGAGAGGACACGCGTTCCCAAGCCCCCCAGCGCGGGAAAGGTAAATTAAGGATGAGCACCGCATTCAGACCCAGTCCCCAGCAAGACAACCCGGCCACCTTAAACGTCACGGGAGCGCGCGACGCCGACACGCAGACGCTCGGCCTGAATGCGCGCCGCGTCATCAGCAAGCGTTACAGCCTGAAGGACACGCAGGGGAATCCTTTGGAGGAGTGGTCGGACGTGGTGCGCCGCGTGGTCGGGCACGTCGCTCTGGCCGAGACCGACCCGGCCAAGCAGGAAGAGTTCTACGCGGTGATGTCGGGCGTCATGTTGCGCCGCGAGTTCGTGCCCAACACGCCGTGCCTCGTCAACGCCGGCAAGCCCTCGGGTCAGCTCGCCGCCTGTTTCGTCTTAGACGTCCCCGACTCCATCGCCGGCATCATGAAGACGGCGACCGACGCGGCCATCATTCATCAGACGGGCGGCGGCACGGGCTTCACCTTCGAGAAGCTGCGGCCCGCCGGAGCGATGGTGCGCTCGACGCACGGCGTCGCCTCCGGCCCCGTGTCGTTCATGAATATCTTCAACACGACGACCGACACGGTGAAGCAGGGCGGCGTCCGTCGCGGCGCGAACATGGGCATCATGCGCGTCGACCATCCAGACCTTTTGCGCTTCATCCACGCGAAGAACGACCAGCACTCTCTGACGAACTTCAACATCTCGGTCACCGTCACCGACAAGTTCTTCGAGGCGGTTGATAAAGGCGAGTGGTTCCAGCTCACCTTCGACGGCGAGCCTTGGAACGAGCCGGTCTTCGACCCCGTGCAGGACGGGACTTACGCCGTCTACCGTCGCGCCGACGGCTCGACAGTCACGTTCCGCGACCGCGCCGCTTATATAGAAGCGAAGGAGTCGGGCGTGCTCGCGAGTTGCACGCGCGAGGAGCCGCCGCGCGCCGGTGTGGTCTACGCGCCCGACGTGTGGAACCGCGTCGTCGCCTCGGCGCACCGCTACGCAGAGCCGGGCGTCATCTTCATCGACGAGGTCAACCGCCACAACCACATGATCGAGTCGATGGGGCCGATCTACGCGACGAACCCCTGCGCCGAGCAGGCGCTCCACTTCAACAACTCGTGCAACCTCGGCTCCATCGACCTCGCCAAGTTCCACGACGCGGAGACGCGCGTCGATTGGGAGCGACTCGCCGAGACGACGCGCTGGTGCACGCGCTTCCTCGACAACGTCATCGACGTCTGCGCGTGGCCGCTCGCCGAGATCGACGACGTGGTGAAGCGCACGCGGCCCGTCGGCTTGGGCGTCATGGGTTTCGCAGACCTCTGCATCCGCTTGAAGGTCAAGTACGGCTCGCCGGCCTCGATTGACTTGATGGACGAGGTGATGTCTTTCGTCCGCCGCGAGGCTTGGACGGAAAGCTGCCGCATCGGCGCGGAGAAGGGCGTCTTCCCCGAGTACCAACCGAACAAGGATTCATACGACCGCTTCCTGCGCGAAGAGATAGGCATCCCCGAGGACGTGCCCCTGACGCCGCGCAACTACGAGACGACGACGATTGCGCCGACCGGCACCATCTCGCTCGTCGCCGAGACCTCTTCGGGCGTCGAGCCGAACTTCTCTTGGGCCTACGTCCGTCAGGACACCATCGGCAAACGCACCTACGTCCACACGCTCGCGGCCGAGGCGCTCGGCGTGACGGTCGACCAGACCGACCAAGAGTCCATCGACGCGGCGGCCGAACACGTCGTCACGCACGAAGGGGAGCTGCCCGACTACTTCGTCTCGGCGATGTCGATTACGGCCGAGCAGCACGTACACGTCCTCGCCGCCGCGCAGCGCAACGTCGACAACGGCGTGTCGAAGACCTGCAACGGCGCGGCCGACGACACGCTCGAATCGGTCGATCATCTCTACCGGCTCGCGCGCGAGTTGGGCTGCAAGGCCGTCAGCTACTACCGCGACGGCTCGCGCGACTCGCAGGTGCTCTCGACGGTGAAGGGGACTGAGACGAAGGGCGAAATCGCTTGCGACCCGGCCGTCGTCGCCGAGGCGACCGCGACCGAGACGACGCGCGAAGAGACGGCTGAAGCGACGGCCGTCGAAACGAGCGCGCCGGTCGCTGCGCGGCGCACGATGGCGGCCGAGCCGACGGTGCGCGTCGAGCGTCCGCGCGAGTTGCAGGGCGCGACGTGGCAGATTCCCTTCGACGGGCAGAACCTCTACGTCACCGTCAACCACGACGGCC
>DASUNL010000350.1:0-3060 GCA_036277175.1 Pyrinomonadaceae bacterium
TCTCGCCCGCGCCCGCGCGCCCGCGCGCGACGGACGCGAAGCCCGGCATCGCCGCCTCCACGGGCTGATTCCTCATCCCCTCGTTCGTGTGATAGACGACGCGCCCTTCGGCGTCGAGCGCGGCGGTGAAACGCTCTTCGAGCGAGTCGGGCGCGCCCGCGTCCTCGGCGCGCGCGAAGAAATGCGCGACGCGCGCCTCCGCGACGAGCGCGCCGACGGGCCGCGCGCCCGCGTCGCCCTCGCGCGCGAAGACGGGGACGGTCGAGCGCACGCCCGCGCCGTAAGGCTCGGCCGCGACGTGCGAGCGCAGCACGCGCGACTCTTCGAGCGCGAGCGCGGAGTTGTCGAACTTGACTTGGCTCGCGGCGATGTCCGAGTCCCGCACGCGCGGCGCGTCGTTCGGCCCGCCGCCGCGCTCGGCGCGGAAGAGCGGGCGGCCCGACGAGTCGAGGCAGGTCAGAGACTCGACGCCTCCCTCGCCCGCCGCGAAGAACTTGGCGACGTCGTCGCGCACATCTTCTAAAACTTCCGCCGACGGCCCTTGGCCGGTTCGCTCCAAGAGTATGCGCTCGCGCATCGCGACGCGGGCGGCGAGTGTTGAGAGACGCGCTTCGTGCGAGGCCAGTCCTCGCTCGACGCCGCGCGCCGAACGTGCGGCGCGGCGAACCGCATCGTCGCGCAGAAGAGTCTCGACGGCGCTCGTCCCCGTCGCGTAGCCGAGCGCGCTCAGGACGACGAGCGGCACGGCGGCGAGCGCGACGTAGACGGCGATGAGTTTGGTTCGCAGCTTCAAGCGTGTGCGCCTTCGCTCTTCAACTTATGACTTCCGCTTTAACCTTCGACCTTTAACTTTCCACTCCGGCGGCGCGCGGCCGACGTGACGTAAGGCAGCGCGTCCTCCATCCGCTTCGTGCCGCATCTACCCGGCCCGGAAAGTGTCCAACTCGCCGACGAGCGACGCGCCCGCAAGCGTCTCGCTCTCCTCGCTCGCACCCGCGCGCGCGCGCCGGTCGCGCACCACGTCGACCACGGCCGCGAAAAACAGTGGCGCGAGGCGCGGTCGCGCAAACAGTAGGCGCGCGCCGTCGGCGATTGTCCGCCGCGCGAGACGGAGGCGGCCGCGCGCGTTGGGCGCGAAGCCGAACGCGCCCGCGCGCGCGTCTGCGCGGAAGTCGACGAGACTGTCGACGAGGCAGCCGACCTCGCCGACGCGCGCGAGGAAGCCGCGAAGCGCGTCGCCCCCGCCCGCGACGAGCGGCTCGACGAGGACGTAAGAGACTTCGGCCGTCAGACGCCCCACGCGCCTGCGCTCCTCGATGTAGGCGGCGACCGACGCGGCGCGCCGCTCGCCGACGACCGCCCCCGCCAACTCTTCGAGGAGCGCGAAGACGCGCGCCCTCGCCTCGGGCGCGACGTGTCTGCGCAACTCCCCGGTCGCGAGCGCGAGCGCCGACACGGCGCGCGGGCCGTCGTCATCTTCGGCGAGGCGGCGGAGGATTTCGCGCCCGGCCTCGACGCCGCGCGAGTCAATCGCGTCGTCGGCGACGCCGATAAAAAGATAGTAGGCGAGCAGCCGCTCCGCGACGGCGCGGCCGTCGAAGGTCGCGCCGAAGTGTTCGAGGCAACGGCAGACGCGCGCCGGGATGCGCGCGTAGTGCCCGTAGCGCGGCAGACGCGCGAGCACGCGGTAACTGCTCTCGGCGGGGGATTCAGTCATGCCTCGGTGACGTTGTCGTGTCGGCCCGATTGCTTCAAGCGTCCGCGATGCGCGTGCGCCCGAACTCGGCGAGGAGCGGCGCGATGGTGCGGATGACTTCGGCGTGCGCGGCCTCGCTCGTGGCGACGAGGCCGTTGCGGTTGCGCACGTCACGCGCGTTGTAGAGAAGCGGCTCGCCCCAGAGGTCTGTCATCCGCCCGCCCGCTTCGGCGAGCACCGCCTCGGGCGCGCACGTGTCCCACTGCTTCGTGCCCTGCGAGACGTGGACGTAGATGTCGGCCTGCCGCTCGACGATGAGTCCGACCTTGATGCCGACCGAGTGACGCTTGACCTCTTCGTTGATGCCGAGCGCGCGGACGACGGCGTCGGTGTGCGGGCTTCGGTGCGAGCGACTCGCGGCGAGACGCATCTCCGAGGTGCGCGTCTTCCCGGAGACGCGCACGCGCTCGGCGTCGAGGTTGGGTCGCTTGACCCACGCGCCCGCGCCGCGCGCCGCCCAGTAGAGCGTGTCGGTGGCCGGAGCGTAGAGGACGCCGAGCGCGGCTTGCCCTCGGACGGCCAAGCCTATCTGCACGGCGAAGTCGCCGCTTCCCGCGATGAAGCCCTTCGTGCCGTCGAGCGGGTCGACCATCCAGACGCGCTCGCAGGCCAAGCGTCGGTCGTCGTCCACCGACTCTTCGGCGAGGATGCCGTCGGAGGGGAAGGCTTCGGCGAGTCCGCGCACGATAAGCTCGTTGACGGCGCGGTCGGCCGCCGTCACCGGCTCGTCGTACGCGCCCTTGTGCTCGACCTTCAGAGGCCCGCCGTAATACGCGAGCGCCGTCGCGCCCGACGCGCGCGCCAGCTCCAACGCCACGCGCAACTCGCTTCCCAACTCCCCGCCCGCCTGTTCGCTCGTCTGTTTCATCACGGAAGCAAAGTTACCACGAATCGACTTCGCGGGCGGCGCGGCGGACGGCGTCGAGGGTGGCGCGGACGTCCGCGCGGGTCGTGCGGAAGTTGGTGACGCAGGCGCGCAAAGTGAAGCGACCGCGCAAGCCGGCGTTCGACAGGTAAGCCTCGCCGCCGCGCTGAACCCTGTGCATGACGCGCTCGTTCAGACGGTCGAGCCGCGCGTCGACTATCGCGCGCGCCTCTTCGTCATAGCCTGCTTCTTCGAGCGCGCGCCGCGCCGCTTCCGGCACGTAGCGGAAGCAACAGATGCTAAGCGTCACGGGCGCGCGCAGCTCGAAGTCTTCGGACGCTTCGACCAGCTCGCCGAAATACTGCGCGAGCGCGTTGTCCTCGGCGACGCACATGGCGACGCGACGCGCGCCGTAGTAGCGGAGCATCATCCAGACCTT
>DASUNL010000351.1:0-5161 GCA_036277175.1 Pyrinomonadaceae bacterium
GGCGCGGGCGTGACGAGCCGCGCCGAGAGCGCGACGGTGTGCGAAGCGGTCAGAAACGAGTTGCTCTTGATGACAATCTCGCCCCTCTCGTGTCCCTCGGGCGCTTCAGTGCCGCGCACCTCGACGTCCACGGTCACGCTCTGCCGCTCGCTCAGCGTGAAGGGCAGGGGACTCTTCGGAAGTATCTTGACCCACTCGGCGTGCGGCGTGATGGCCTCGACCTTCAAGTCCTCGCCGCCCGTGTTGACGAGCGTCAGGTAGAGACGCTTCGAGCGCGTCGTGGAGACGACGCCGAAGTCCAATTCCGTCTGCTCGACGACGAGGCGCGGCGGGCGTATGAACTCGACGGGGACGCGCAGCATGACGGGCGTGTGGTTGTGAAACTCCCAGACGACCTCGACCGTCTGCCGCCCGACGCCGAGCTTCAGCTCCGGCACGCGAACGCGAACGTGCGCGTTGTGCGTGCCGCGCACGGCAACCCCTTCGAGCGGTTCGAGCCGCGCGCCTTCGGGCAGCTCCTTCGACACGTCGAGGCGCACGGACTTCAGGCGCAGCGTCCCGCCGCCGTCGTTCGCCAGACCGAACTCCCAGAAGTTCTCGCCGCCGAGCGCGTAGTTGTAGGACGAGCCGACGGCGTAGACGCGCGGCTTCGGCAGACGCTCGACGACGAGCGCGACCTGCCGCTTCGAGAGGCCGTTCTCGTTGGTCGTGATTTCGAGCTGCGCCTGATGTCGCGTCGCGAGGTCGAGGCCGGAGGCGTCGAGGACGACGCGGAGTTGTTCGGTCGTGTTCCCGGCGAGCACGGCCCTGTCGGTGTGGAGCGAGAAGTGGCGCGCGAGCTGTGCGGTCGCGGCGACGCGGAAGGTCATCACGAGGGGGTTGAGGCCGGCGTTGCGAAAGTCTATGAGGACGCCGACCTTGTGCTCGCCCGCAGGCTCGAAGACGACCGACTCGCCCGGCGCTTCGAGGCTGACGAGGTCGAAGCCGCAGCGCGAGCAGACGGGGTCTTCCTTGCGCGCCTTCCAGCGGCGGCAGTTCGGACACGGCACGCCGCCCTTCACAGCGTCCGGAGGCTTGACCTCGTTCGGCATCATGCGCGGCGAGACGGGTATCAAGTCTTCGAGAACCCTCACGGGCTTCGCGGGCTCAGGAGCTTTCGGCGCGGGCTTGACCTCCGCTTTCTTCGCGGCGGCGGCGCGCGCTTTCGCCTCGGCGACGAGACGCGCCTTCTTCTCCGCCTCCGTCTCGGTCTTCACTTCCTTAACGGTCGTCTTGTTGACGATGGTGCTCTCGTCCGCGCTGATGGGCTTCGTCTGCTCGTCCTTCGGGTTGGTGACGTAGTCGTTCGGGGGGTTCGGCGGAGGGGGCGGCGGCGGCGCGGGCTTCTGCACGGGCTTCGCCGTGACCTTCGTTTCGAGGTAGCGGCGGAGCGCGGGGAAGGCGACGGGCTTAAAGAGTACGTCGGTCTGAAGCACCGAGAACTCGGAGGCGAGGCCGCGATCCGTGGGGTCGAGGATGACGAGGATGGGGATGCGCGCGAAGTCCGCCTGCTTGCGAAGGTTCTGGATAATCTTAATCGACTGCTGGGCGGGGCGTTCGATGACGATGACGGAGACGCTGTTAGACGCGCCCGAGAGCTGATGGGGGAGCAGCGGCTCGATCTTGAGGTGTTCGAGGATGCTCTTGAGCACCGGGTCGCCCCCAGTCAAGTCGCCCGTGAAAATCAGCGCGTGCCGTACTTCGCTCATGCCCTGCTTTCTCGAAAGTTAATCAAATGAGTCCGGTGAGCTGCACAGGGAAAAGACAGGTATTTGAGTGCGTGTGCCGGAGCTTGGAGTGTTCGGGTGAAACCCCAGTCAGCAGATCGAGAGTCGCCGAGGACGTGCGAGAAGATACAACAGAAACCATTGTCCTGACAAGGTATATCCAAGGCGAGCGGCGGCCGCCGACGGCTCGAAAATTCTCACGCGCGGGTGAGGAAAAAGGGTCTGCCCGCGCGCCTCAACTTTTAAGAAAAGGGCCGAGCGCGTGAACCCAACCTTTGACCAGACGCGAGTAGTCGGCGGGACACTTCGCGGCGCGCGGCGGCGGGAGCATAGAGGGGACGAGGTGACCGAATTTCGAGGGGTTGCTGCCGTAGAGGAAGCAGGTCAGGTTGTAGAAACGCTGTTCGTCGCTCAGGTGCTCGTCCCAAGGCGAGTTGCCTTCGCCCGACTTCTTGCGCGCGTCGGCGAGCAGCAGCCAGAACTTCGCGCCGTTGAGGACGAGCGTCTCGCCCTCGACGTTCCGCTTGTGTGTGAGGACGAAGGCCGACAGCTCGTCGGCCAGCTCCTCCTGCTGGCCTGTCACGGGCAGGTCTAACACGTCGACGAGCGCGTGGCCGATTTCGTGATAGAAGGTGAAATAGAGCGCGCCCTTGATGCCCTCGACGGCCTCCTCGCGCGAAGCTCCGTAACGCATGTTGAGCTGCGCGATGAGCGCGACGAACTCGTAGCACATGTGTATCTCTTTGGCCGTCGGGTCGTAGAAGGCGTTCGGCTCGCCGCACTCGCGGAAGTTGATGGGCACGTCGTGCGGAAGCGAAAAGGTTTGGTTGAGGTCGCCGGCGATGTCTTCGAGTATGCGCGCCTCGCGGAAGACGCGCTCGACCTCGGCGAAGTTCGGGTTCGACACAGGGACGTAGCGCGCGATGAAGTCGCCACGGTCGGAAGCGTCCGGGCGGCTGGTCGGCGACTGCGTGCGGGGCGGCGGCGGCGTCGGCCATTCACCCATGTCCTCGGCCGTCGGCTCAATCTGTTCGACCTCGCCAGCGTCGCCCGTGTCAACCGCTTCGGCGTCCGTGATTTCGGTCGAGCCGCCGTCCTCGCCCGTCTCCGGAGTCGGCTCACACGCCGGAAAGGAGAAGAGCGCGAAGAGTGTCAGAAGGATTACGTAGAGACGCGCGCGCGAAAATTTAGCGGAGGGGGAGAGTCTTCTGTGCGACATGCAAAGCTCCTTCGGCGTAGCCTGAAATATCACACGCCCGACGGACGCGGCAACAAGAATCTCCCGCCCGCACTCGCGGCCGCGCCAAGGCGTCTGATAACGCCCGGACTTTTGGATTCGATTCGCAGTCTTGATGGAGAGGTTTATCGACGCGCCGGTGGACGAGTTAGGAGGTTGATAATACCCGCCCGCGCTGAACCAAACATTTCGGCTCTCATCTTATCCAATCTCCGCCGAGCCTGAACTCGCGGAACAATCCGCCGAAAGCGCCGAAGAGGAAAAACAAACCGAGGGTTACGAGAAAGATGGCGAACGCGAGAATGAGATATGACGACGTGCCGCGCCCTTTGTAAGTCTTGACCGTCGTCCATGCCGCGCCGCATAGAAGGATGATGCCAATCGCTATCTCTAACATCCGCATGAATCCGATTTGACTCCACCCTCGCCGGCTCAAAAGGGTTTGCGAGTATCTCCTTTTGCTTTCAAATGTGACGTCTAGCCATGACCGTTGCGGTCGGCGAGGTTGGCGACGACGGCGACCAGCTCATTCGGGCTGACCGGCTTCGGCACGTGTATCTGGAAGCCCGAGTTTAATGCGCGGATGCGGTCGTTTTCGCTCGCGTAGGCCGTCAGAGCGGCCGCCGGAATTCTGCCGCCTCGCCCCTCCTCAAGGGCGCGCACTTTAGAGATTAGAGAATAGCCATCCTCTTCCGGCATCCCGATGTCGCAGATTAAAACGTCGAAAGCTTCTTCCGCCAACGCTTCCATCGCGGCCGCAGCCGAGTTTGCCGTCCGCACACGCGCCCCGCAGCCTTCAAGGATGACTTGCAGCACCTCAAGCGTATCAGTTTCGTCGTCAACGACCAGCACGCGCAAGTCTCCGAGTTGCGGCGGACAGGCGAACTCGTGCGTGGTGAAGGCTTGCCGAGGCGAGCCCTCCGAGTCCTTCGTCTCGCCGCGCACCGCCGCGAGCGGGAGACTGACGGTGAAGGTCGAGCCGAGACCTTCGCCGTCGCTTTCAACTCGCACCGTCCCGCCATGCAGCTCCACCAGTTGCCGCACAATCGCCAGACCCAACCCTAGACCGCTGTGGACTCTCGTGGACGTGGCATCGGCTTGCCGGAATCGCTCAAAGACGTGCGGCAGAAACTCCTGCGCGATGCCTTGGCCGGTGTCGCTGACAGTCACTTCGAGGTGTGAGTCGACGCGCTCCAGACGAACCACGACGCGCCCGCCTTTCGGCGTGAACTTGATGGCGTTCGAGATAAGATTCCAAGTCACCTGTTGCAGACGGTCTGGGTCGCCCGAGACTTGCCCCGCCGGGGAATCGAGTTGCAGCTGAAAACGTATCCCCCTCGCTTCCGCCGCCGGGCGCAGGCCGTCGACGGCCGCGATGATGATGGTCCCGAGGTCAACGGGTTGCACGCTCAGGCGGAGCTTGCCGGTGATGATGCGCGAGACATCGAGCAGGTCGTCAACCATCTGGACTTGCATCTGCGCATTACGCCGGATGACTTCGACGGCGTGAAGTGAAGTAAGCGGATCGAGTTGAGAATTTCCCAACATCTCCGACCACCCGACGATTGCGGTCAGCGGGGTGCGCAGCTCGTGCGAGAGCGTGGCGAGGAACTCATCCTTCGTCCGGTTCGCCCACTCCGCATCCTCCTGCGCGGCTTGCGCGCGGGACAACAATTGTTCGCGTTCCGCCTCCGCGCGCTTGCGCTCGGTGATGTCGCGCGCGACGGTCGAGACGCCGATGACTCGTCCCAACGCATCCTTGACGGGCGACAGCACCACCGCGAGATGCAAGTGGGGCCCGTCTTTTTGTCGTCTTTTGGTCTCGAAGGGCTCGACCGTCTCGCCGTGCCTGATTTTATCGACGTTAGACAACACCTCTTCGAGGTCGCGCGGCAGCGTGAGCATGGTCAGAGGCTTGCCCAAAGCCTCGTCCGCGGGGTAGCCGTAGAGCCGTTCCGCCCCTTTATTCCAAGTGGTGATAGTCTTATTTAAATCAATGCTGATGATTGAATCTTCCGACGATTCCACAATCGCCGCCATAAGGAATTTGGCTTCTTCGGCCCGCTTGCGCTCAGTGATGTCGCGGATGTTGCATTGGATGACCTGACGACCGCCTTCCTGATAGACGTTACTGATGAATTCCACGTTCCAAAGCTTT
>DASUNL010000352.1:0-2284 GCA_036277175.1 Pyrinomonadaceae bacterium
GCGCGGCTCATGTCTCTCGCGCCTCGTCCAGCCCGGCTGCACTTACGCCATCACACCTGCGTCGCGTCGTTTCGCGGCGGCGGGCGGCTCGTCGAGCGTGGAGGTCGCGACGGGCGCGGGTTGCCAGTGGGGCGTGGCCGAGGGCACGTCTTGGCTCGCGGTGACGGCCGGCGAGACGGGCACGGGGCCGGGCGCGGCCAACTACACCGTCTCGGCCAACACGGGCGGCCCGCGCGTGACGCACGCCGACATCGCAGGCCGCCGTCTCGAAGTCACGCAGGACGCTTCGCCCGACTGCTCCTCGACGCACGTCGCTTTGGGGCAGACCGTGGGCGGCGCGCTTGAGAGCGGCGACTGCCGCTCGGGTCAGCCCGAACGGCCCAACGCCTTCGTCGACGTCTACACCTTCAACGCGCAGGCGGGCCAGCGCGTCCGCGTCGAGATGTCGCAGACGGGCGGGAGCGGCCTCGACACGTACCTCTACCTCTTCTCGCCCGGCGGCCCGCTCATCGGCGAGAACGACGACATCGTGAGCGGCCAGCAGACCGACTCGCGCGTCCCGCTCAACGGCTTCCTGACTTTGCCCGCGACCGGGACTTACACCATCGCCGCCACCTCCTTCGGCAACAACGACGTTGGCTCTTACTCGCTCGCCGTCGTGCGCGACGCGGGCGGGCCTAACAGCGTCTCGTTCTCCGCGCCGTCGCTCACGGTCGCGGAGGGGACGGGCGCGGGCGGCATCGGCACGAACGGCACGGGCCTGCGCATCGTCAACGTCTCGCGCACGGGCGACACGTCGCAGCCGGCGAGCGTCGAGTACGCGACCTCGGGCGGGACGGCCGACGCGCGCCGCGACTACTCTCTGGCGGTCGGCACGCTCCGCTTCGCGGCCGGAGAGACCGTCAAGAGCTTCAACGTCTTCGTCACCGACGACGTGTACGACGAGCCTGCCGAGACCGTCAACATCGCGCTCTCGAACCCTTCGGGGACGACGCTCGGCGCGAACCCAACGACCGTTCTGACCATCAGCGACAACGACGCGGGCGCGGGCGCGAACCCCGCGAGGCCCGAGAGCTTCAGCACACGCTTCTTCGTCCGCCAACACTATCTCGACTTCTTCAACCGCGAGCCTGACGCGGCGGGGCTCGCCTTCTGGATGAATCAGATAGACTCGTGCGGCGCGAATCAGGCGTGCCTCGAAGCGCGGCGCGTCAACGTGTCGGGCGCGTTCTTCCTGTCAGGCGAGTTTCAGCAGACGGGCTATCTCGTCTATCTCGTCTACCAGTCGGCCTTCAACACCGCCGAGCGTCTGCCCTTGCGCATCTTCCTTGCCGACACGCATCAGATAAGCCGGGGCGTCGCCTTCGGGCAGCCCGGCTCCGACGCGCAGCTCGAAGCGAACAAGGTCGCGTTCTTTAACGAGTTCGTCGCGCGGCAGTCGTTCACCAACGCCCTGCCGCCGTCGCTCACGCCCGCGCAGTACGTGGGAACTCTGGCGAACAACGCCGGGTCGTCCATCTCGCAGGCCGAGCGCGACAACCTGACGGCCCAACTGACGAACGGCGCGATGACGCGCGCCCAAGTCTTAAGAGCGATTGCCGAGGACTCGGACTTCCGCGCGCTCCACTTCAACCGCGCCTTCGTCCTCATGCAGTACTTCGGCTACTTGAGACGCGCGCCGAACGAGTCGCCGAACACCGACTTCGCCGGATACAACTTCTGGCTCGCAAAGCTCAACAGCTTCGGCGGCAACTTCGTCGCGGCCGAGATGGTCAAGGCGTTTATCACGTCGAGCGAATATTTTGCGCGCTTCGGGCCGTAACGATTCCCGCTTTAATGCATCTGAAAAGACTTATGCGACGCCTCGTAATCATAACCCTCGTAGCCGTCTGCGCCACCTACGCCCTCGCCGGCGTCTCCTCGGCGCACAAAGCGCCGCCGCAGCAACAGCAGGCCGCCGCCACGCCGCGCATCGCCTACGTGTGGGGCGGCGGCCACGGCTCGTCCGAAATCTCGGTCATCAACGCCGACGGCACGGGCGAGACGCGCCTCACCAACGACGGCCTCAATGACAGCAGCCCGACGTGGTCGCCCGACGGCACGGAGATCGGCTTCGCCAGCGACCGCAACCACGGTCGGCCCAACATCTTCAGGATGAAGGCCGACGGCACGGGTCAGACGCCCGTCACCAACTCGTCTGACGAGAGCTACTTCGAGCCCGACTGGTCGCCCGACGCGCAAAACTTCGTCTGCACGAGCAATCGCGGCGGGTGGAGGCGCAGCG
>DASUNL010000353.1:0-4372 GCA_036277175.1 Pyrinomonadaceae bacterium
GCCCCAAGCGCGGCCGTCCCGCCTTACTGCTGGCAGACCTTCTCCACATAAGAAGCGTTCGGCACTCAGCGTTCAGCTTTCAGCTCACGGCCGTCCGCCGCCTCGCCAGCACTCCGCCTCCATAATACTCGCCGCTTACCATTGTCCGGCTGAAAGCTGAGTGCTGAACGCTGAATGCTATTCCAGAATCGTAATCTCGGCGGCGAGCCGCGCCTCGTCGAGGAACTCGTCGGTTTCTGACTCGACCTTGTTCTCGATTATCTCGCGTTCGAGCGCGGCGAAGACGCTTTCGAGCGTCGGCGTGACGCCGCCGGGCGACTGCCGCTTGCGGCGCGGTACGTACACGTCGCGGTAATACTCGGCGACCTCCTGCGGGGTAACGACCGTGAACGAGCGGAAGCGGAACTCCAGATAGTTGTCGATAGCCACGCGCTGCCGGATGATTTCGAGTAGCTGCCGCGAGTCTTCGCCGAGTCCGACGCGCGCGAGACGCTGGTAGAACTCGTCGCGGGAGGCGAAGCGGCTCATGAGACTCTTTAGCTCCTCCTCGATTTCGGCGTCGGTCGGCGCGATGGTCGGGAGTTTCTCGGCCTCCTGCGAGATGAGACGCTGGTCGATGACGAGTTGGAGCGCGCGGTTGAGGTCTTCGGGGCGCGGGTCGTCGAGCGGGACGCCGGGCTGAAGCGCGAGCTGCCAGAGGAGGTCGCTGTAAGTTACCAGCTCGCGGCCGTTGACGATGGCCACCATCTTGTCGACCACCTCCTGCGCGCGTGCGCGCGGCGCGGCGCAAGAGAACGCGAGCACGAGACAGAGGACGACGGAGAGCGCAGAGAGAGCGCGCTTCGCGGACGAAAGGAGTCGTCTCTCGCGACCGACGATTGACGTTTGACGCTTCGCGTCTTTCAGCTCGTCCTTCATCCTTCCTCCTTCACCCTTCCCCCTTAGAACGTCTGCCCGAAGCGGAAGTGGATGCGCGTCCTTTGCAGGCGGTGGACGGCGTTCGTGCCGTTCGCCTGCGGGATGATGAACTCGGGCGGGTTGAGCATGTATGCGTAGTCGACCGAGAGCGGCCCGAGCGGCGTCTTCAGACGCGCGCCGACCCCGACCGTGTGCGTCCACTTCGCGCACAGGTTCGGGTCGACGCCCGCGCCGCAGCCGTTGCGGAAAATGTCGCGGACGCTGCGGAAGACGTTGCCGCCGTCGTAGAAGGGCACGGCCTGCAAGTCGCGCGTCACGCCGATGCGCGCTTCGAGGTTGACGACCGCCACGGCGTTGCCGCCGATGGGCACGGTGAACGGGTCGAGCGCGACCGGCTCGCCCTCCTCGTTGAAGAACGAGCCGCAGGGCGGGCGCGGCACTTCGCCCGGCGCGGGTGGCGCGGGCGGGCCGAAGGTGCAGAACGGCGCGACGACGCGCGGCCCTGCCTCCTCGAAGCCGAAGCCGCGCAAGGTCGTCGAGCCGCCCGAGAAGAAACGCTCGCTGATGGGCAGACGGCGGTCGACCTCGTCAATCAGTCCGTCGTCGTTGCGGTCGGGCGGGTTGTAGATGCGCGCAAGGCCAATTTGCACGTTGGCCGCCAGAACGGTTTCGCGCACGCGGCTCGTCTTGTAGTAGCGACGGTATTGCGTCAGGAGCTTGCTGAAAGAGAGGTTGCCGCCCAAGGGTTTGAGCGCGAGCGCGTAGTCGACCGTCAAAAAGTCGCCGCGCGTCGGGTCGAACTGTCGGTCGCGCCGGTCGCGCGCGAACGAGACGCCGAAGCGCGACAGACGCACGGCTTGGTCGGGCCGAAGAATTGGCGCGAGCAGAAGGCTACCGATGTTGAAGAGACGCACGTCCTCGTAGTTGTAGCGCAGGAAAATCGTGCTGCGCTTCCGAACCTGACCCTGCGGGCCGAGTTCGAGTTCGAGGTCGCGCTGCGTCTCGGCGTTGAGTTGAAAGCGGTTGATGGAAGGCTCGTCGACGCTCCGGCCGAACTCGTCGATGAGATTCCCCTCGGCGTCGAAGCGCTGCACGATGCCTTGCGTGCCGCGGTCGATGGTCGAGCGGAAGAAGCGCGTCACCGATGTGTCGCGCTGGTACTGCGCCGAGACGGTGAGCGGCGAGAAGTCGCGCTCGCCGTAGCGTCGGAAGCGCGGGTCGAAATACTCGAAGCGCAGGAGCTGCTGGCGGCGGCTCGCGCGCAGGCGTATCGCGCCCTGCTTGAGCTCGCCGAAGAGGTTGTTGTTGCGTATCTCGAAGAGTCCGAGCGGGCCGTTGTCGGTCGAGAACCCGCCGCCGTAGTCGAGGACGTAACGCTTGCGCTCCTCGACGTCGATAATCACGTCGCGCTTCTTATAGCCCGCGTCGGTTTCGCCCGCCTCCTCGGTGCGGATGATGACTTGGCGGAAGGCGTCGCCCGTCTGCCCGACGAGGACGCGCTCGCTTTCGGCCAAGTCGTCGGCGCGCAGCACCGTGTTCTCGCGCAGGGGTATCGCGCCGAGCACCGCGTCCTTCTTCGTGTTGACGAGGCCGTTGACGAAGATGCGGTTGACGAAGACCTTGTCGGCCTCATTGACGGTGTAGATGAGACGCACCTGCTCGTCGCCGGTCGTCGAGGCGGGAAGCTCGACTAAGGAGAGGCGCACGTCGGCGTCGAGGTAGCCTTGGCGCGCGTAGAAGTAGCGTATGCGCTCGCCGTCTGAGCGCGCGGCCTGCGGCGCGAAGGCCCCGCCGACGATGAGGCAGACCTCCTCGGGCAGAGGCTCGCGCGGGCAACGCTCGTCGGAGACTTCGTCGGCAGTGAAGATTTGATTGCCGCGCACCTCGATGCCGGCGACGCGCGTGAGCGGCCCTTCCGTGATGTTGAAGGTGATGATGAGGCGCGGGTCTTCGACGTTGGGCGAGATGCCCTGCAAGACGCTCACGTCCGAGCGACGGTAGCCCATCTCGCGCATCCGCGACTGAATCGTCCGGCGGTCTTGTTCGAGCGCGTCCTCGCTCGTGTAGCCGCGCCCGTAGCCGAGTAGAGGGATGATGCCGAGCACGTTCGCCTCTTGACTGCGCAGGTCGTCTTTAATCTCCGCGATGTCGTCTTCGGAGAGGCGTTGCGTGCCCGTGATGCGGATGTCCGTGAGCCGGTAGCGACGGCCGCGCTCGACCTCGTAGACGACGTTGATAACTCTGCCGGTCGCCTCCTCGGGGTTAATCGTCTCGCACCCGCCGAACTCTTCCGAGAGGCCGAGGGGGTCTTCGCCCACGGCCGCTCCGTTCGCGTCGGGCGGCGGCGTGAACGGCGGGACGACCGTGCAGCGCAGGGTCACGTCGGCGAAGAAGTAGCCCTGCTCCTGTAGGCGGTTGCGGATGCGCCGCCGCCCCTCCTCGATGGCCGAGAGGTCGACGCTGCCCTCGCGCAGGACGGGCAGAAGCTCTCGCTGGCGGCTCTCGCTCAAGTCAGGGTAGCCGATGACCTCGACGCCGACTTGCGGGCCGACCACGCCGCGCAGCTCGACCGCGATGCGGTTGCGCTCGGAGTCGAACTGAATTCGCGGCTCGTCGAGTCGCGGCGCGAGACGGCCCGTCGCGAGGATGGCCTCGCGCACGCGCGCGACGTCCTGCGCGAGCGCCTCGCGCGTGAACGGCGCGTCGGGCTGGAGCGCAAGCTCGGCGCGCACGCGCGCGACCTGCGCCGCGTCGAAGCCTTCGACGTTGATTTGGAACTCGTCGACGAGCGTCGGCGGGCCGGGCGCGACGCGGAAGATGATGGTCGCGCGCGTGCGTCCCTCGTCGAGTCGCTGCGCGTACTCGACCGTCGCGCGGTAGAAGCCACGGTCGCGCAGGTAGACCTGAATCGCGTCGGCGTTGTTGCGGAGCGACTGCTCGGAGACGCGCGCGCCGGGTTCGAGAAGACTCAGGCGCGAACGCAACTCGTCCTCGGTTATCCCCGTCCCCTCTGTGACGCCGACCTCGAACTCGACGCCCGCGACGAGCACCTGCGGCCGGATGAAGAAGCGCAAAAGTATGCGCGACCGCCCGTCCTGCCCCACCGTGCCCGCCAACTCGGCGGCCTCGACGCGCGCGTTCGCCACGCGCCTCGACTCGAAGAGGCGCAACAGAGCTTCGCGCGCCTCGACGACCGAGAAGCGCGAGCCGGCCGCGATGCGGATGAGCGCGCGGAACTCCGCGACGGCCGACTCGCCCGGCGCGGCCTCCTCGATTTCCACTTCGACGCGCTCGACCGTGCGCCCCTCGTAGCGGCTCAGGTCGGGCGCGTTGCGGCGCACGCCGACGCCCCCGGCGCGCGCGCACGCGCACGCGACGAAGACGAGTAGGAAGGCGTGTATGGCCCGGCGAAAAAACACGTTCAAGCGTCTGGAGTCCGGAGTCAGGAGTCGTG
>DASUNL010000354.1:0-2151 GCA_036277175.1 Pyrinomonadaceae bacterium
CTCGCGCCCCGGCGACGAGATCGCGCTGGAGTTCGACGCGCGGGGCCTGCCGCCGCTCCCGGAGGGCTGGACGCGCACCTTCCTGCTCTACGCCGACGGCTTCAGCAAGGAGATGGACATCAACTCGGCCAGCCCCGACGCGGTCGCGCCGATGCCCTTCCATGCGATGAAGAGCTACCCTTACAGCGCGCCCGACAGTTACCCCTCGACCCGCGCGCACCGCGCCTACGTCGAGCGTTACAACACGCGCCTCGTCGCGTCGCCGCTCGCGCCGCTTGTGACGATGAACGCCGGACGTTGAGCGTCGCGTCGCTTCAACATATCGGAGACTTATGGAACACATACGCTACTCGGTCGCGGCCTGCCAGACCGACATGCCGAACCCGACGGAGCGGCGCGAGATGCGGCGCAACACCGACCGCGTGCTCGCCATGGTTGATGCGGCCGTCGCGGGCGCTGCGCCCTTCCTGCCCGTCCGCCTCGTCGTCTTCCCTGAGTTCGCGCACGCCGCGCCGGTCTTTCCGACCATCGAAGAGTTGCGCGAGAAGCTGGCCGTCGAAATCCCTAACGAGCACACCGAACGTCTCGAACAGAAGGCGCGCGAGCACGGCGTCTACATCCAGACGGGCACGATGCTTGAGCGCGACGCGCGTTACGCGAACGCTGTCTTCAACACGACCTGCCTCGTCGGCCCGGAGGGCGTCCTCTACAAGTACCGCAAGGTCAACACGTGGATTCCCTACGAGGTACACACGAGTCCGCACGACCTCGAAGACTACTCGGAGACACTGTTTCCCGTCGCCGACACCGAGATAGGGAGACTCGGTTGCGCCGTCTGCTACGACTGGCTCTTCCCCGAGGCTTTGCGACAACTCTCGGCTGCGGGCGCGGAAGTCCTCATCCGCGTCTCGGCCTACATGGACCCTTGGGGCGCGACCCGTCCGATGGACTGGTGGACGGTCATCAACCGCGCGCGCGCCATCGAGAACACGGCCTACGTCGTCGCCGCCAATCAGGGCGCGAGCCTCAAACACTACCCGCCCTACTCTTGGCCGGGCGGGAGCATGGTCGTCGATTTCGACGGGCGCGTACTGGCCGAAGCGAGTCCGGGGCCGGGCGAGCGAATCGTCGTCGCGCCCCTCGACATCACCGCCCTCCGCCACGAGCGCGCCGCGCGTCGCGGACACCACATGCTCGCGCACCTTCGGACGGAGGCTTATCCCGTTTATACGCGCCACGTCTACCCGCCCGCATCCCCCGGCGAACGGCGACACGGTGAGTTAAGTTACGAGCGTAACAACGAGTTGATTGAGGAGTCGAAGCGGCGTCTGCGGGACGAGAGCGGCGAGTAACGGTAAATTACCCCCGGCCTAAATATTGATTGACAGTTGCCCGAATCTGTATTAAAAAACAACTTCGTTCGGATGGGCAACAAACTCGTACCCGACATTCCGCAATCAAGTTGTTAGATAAGGACGCGCCGCCACTGCGTTTCGGCGGCGTTCAAAGTGTCACCGGTTACTCCCTGTCTCACTTTCGGGGGATGCGTTCGCCGAAAACACGTTTCCGTACTGCCAGCACCTTCTGAGGCCGACCCATGAAGAGATATAAGAGAGAGCCGCGCTTCGCACGCGCGTTGTTTGCGTTCGCCGTCTGCTGTTTCGCCTTCGTTGGCGTCGCGCACGCGCAGAATAACAAGGCCACCATCACTGGCACCGTCAAAGACCCGAACGGGGCGGTCGTTAAGGACGCGCAGGTCGTCGTCACCAACACCGCCACGGGCGAGACGCGCGAGGCTTCGACAAGCGACGACGGCGCGTACTCCGTCCCGGCGCTCGACCCCGGCCAGTACCGCGTCGAGATTACGGCGGCCGGGTTCGCCCCGTTCCGTATCGAGGTGCAGTTGGAGACGAACGCGCGCCAGCCCGTCGACGCCGACCTGTCGGTCGCGGGCACGCCGGTCGAGACCCTGACGGTGACGGCCGAAGCCCCGCTCGTCGAGTCGGAGACGAGCGTGCGCGGAGACCTCATTACCGGACGACAGGTGACGGAGTTGCCGATTCCACAGAGGAACTTCACTCTGCTGGCCGGGCTCTCGCCGGGAGTGACCCGACCCGCGGTCGGGGGGCTCGGGGGCGGCGGCAACTTCGA
>DASUNL010000355.1:0-7378 GCA_036277175.1 Pyrinomonadaceae bacterium
CGCCTGACTTTCTAAGCGAACTGCCCTCTTTTCAACGATTTAAGTCTCTTGCCCGTCGGCCGCCGCGAGCCATTATTTCTATAGACAGCCGGTGTTGGCTTGTGCAAAAATAGTTTAGCCAGCGCCAGTTGCGGCGCTCCGCACGGTGGTCTTTAGTTAATCTCGGGTCACCTCGTCCCGTCCCTTCACCCCGTCCGTCTCGACGCGATGCTTTCTCTCTACAACGCTCTGCTCGCACAACACTCGCGCCAGCTCACACCGCTGCGCTGCGCCGAGCAGACCATCGTGCAGCTTCACCGATACTTCGAGGACGTGGTCTTGGAGAACAGCCTCGCCGCGCTCGTCGTCGAGAGTCTGCCGCTGGCGGCCGAGCGTTCGATGCGCGACTTCGCGCGCGTCCGCGAGGTGGGGCGGGCCGCGCGCCACGCCTTCTTCTTCGTCTCGCCCGAGGACGGGCTGAACCACTTAACGCACAGCTACGCGCAGGAAGGGCGCGAGCCGGTGCTGATTAAGTGGGCTGGGCAGGCGACGCTCGAAGAGAGGTTCGTCGTCATCGCCGACGCGCGCTTCTCGGCGCTTCTGGCCTCCGTGCACAGCAGCGACGCGGACGGGTCGGACGGCCGTGGCGATGAGGTCATCTGGACGTTCGAGCCTGACATCGTCTACTCGGCGCTCGAATATTTGATGGCGCGCGTCGCGGCCGAGAACTCGCTCCAGTCGTCGCTCTTCTCTTTGGCCGTCCGCACGAGCGTGCCGAAGACGACCTCGCTGCAACTGACCGTCTCGGTGACGACGAAGCTGGCGCGACTGCTCCAAGAGCAGGCCGTGCGCGAGGTCGCCGTCAACCGCATCGCCACCGCCATCCGCAGCACGCTCGACCTCTCGGGCATCCTACAGACGACCGTCGACGAAGTCGGCCGCGCGCTCGGGGCGCAGCACTGCGCGCTCTCGGTCGAGGGCGAGCACGGCGGCGAGCCGCTCGTCCATTGCCACTTCCGCGACGGCGAGGTCGACGAGGCCGCGCGCGACGAGCTAGTCAGCGACCTCGGCGCTTACGCCGTCCGCCTTCGCTCGCGCCTCAACTGCTTCGTGCGCGACGGCGTCGGCGGCGACGGCGGCGACGACGAGACGGCGCGCCCCTTGGCCGCCGTGCCGCTCATCTTCCGCGAGCGGCAGATGGGCGTCCTCATGGTTTGCTCCGACGACCCGCGCCGCGCGTGGCAGGAGAACGAGTTGCTGCTCATGCGGACGGTGGCCGATCAGGTGGCCGTCGCCGTCAACCACGCGCGCCTCTTTCAGGAGACGCAGCAGCAGGCGCTCACCGACGGACTCACGGCCTGCCCCAACCGACGCTCCTTCGAGATGCAGCTCGTCCGCGACCTCCACATGGCGACGCGCATGCGGCAGCCGCTCTCGCTCATCATGCTCGACGTCGACCACTTCAAGGGCGTCAACGACACGCACGGGCACGCGGCCGGCGACCTCGCGCTGCGGATGCTGGCCGACGCGATTCGTCAGGAGTTGCGCGGCGAGGACACGGCCGCGCGCTATGGCGGCGAAGAGTTCTCGGTCATCCTCCCGCAGGCGAGCTACGAGGGCGCGATGGCCGTGGCCGAGCGCCTGCGCACGCGCATCGAGTTCATGGAGGTTCCGGGCGTCAGGCAGATTACTGCCTCCTTCGGCGTCGCCACCTTCCCCACGCACGGCGACTCGCGCGACCTCATCGTGACGGCCGCCGACCGCGCCCTCTACCGCGCGAAGAACGACGGGCGCAACTGCGTGCGCGGCGCGGCCGAAGAGATGCGCAACGAAGAAGCGCGCGCCGAAGACGTGCGCGACGAAGAGACGCGCGACGAAGAAGCACTCGGCGCGGCGATGAGTGACGAACAGGCGAGCGTCGCCGACGACGCGACGACGGCCGAGAGCAAGTTTGACGGCGAAACCGAAAACGAGTTAGTCGCGACGGCGGACGATGGCGAAGACGAGACCGAGTTCGCCGAAACCGAATTCGCAGAGACCGAATTCGCGGAGACCGAATTCGTAGAGACCGAGTTCGCCGAGACGCTCGAAGCCGTCGAAGACTGCGAGGAGTCCGGCGTGGAGAGCGGCGACGAGGAAGAGTCCGGCGAAGAGAGTTGCGCCGTCGTCGCGCCCCCACCGTGCGAGGCCGCGCCCGTGGCCGACGCGCCCGCCGTCGTCTCCGAAGTCTGACGCGCCGCGCGTAAAGTCTCACACGCTCGCACCAACCCCCCTTCATACTTTCTCCATCTTAAGCCGCTAACATCCGTCAGCCTCGTGGCCCCCGCGCCGCGTCTGGATTTGCGCGCGAATTTCCCGCATCATTGTGGGCGTCCAATTCATTCGCGAAGTCAGGGGCGGCCGCGCGCCGGTCGCCGGCACTCTTTTATGCACGAGTCACGGAAATTCGCGCGCTACTTCCGGCCTTATAAAAAATCACTCGCGGCGGGCGTCTTCTGCATCCTCGCCTCGGTCGTCTTCAGTCTGGTGCTGCCGAGCGTCGTCCGCCGCGCCGTCGACGACCTCCAGCGCGGCGTCACGTGGCGGACGATAACCTTCTACGCGCTCCTGATTCTCGGCACGAAGGTCTTGAGCGGTGTCTTCCTTTTCCTCCAGCGTCGCATCATCATCGGCATGTCGCGCCACGTCGAGTACGACCTCCGTCAGGACTTCTACGCGCACCTGCAAACGCTCCCGCTCTCCTTCTTCCAGACGAACCGGACGGGCGACCTGATGGCGCGCGCGACCAACGACCTCAGCGCGGTGCGACAACTAGCCGGCCCGATGATCATGTACACGTTGCAGACCGTCTTCGTCGTCGTAATCGTGCTGCCGCTCATGCTCTCGATTAGCGCGCGCCTCACGCTCGTCCTGCTCGTCACGATGCCGCTCGTCTCGCTGACCGTCAAATACTTCGGCCAGCAGGTTCACATCCGCTCCGAGAAGATACAGGAGTACTTCGCGAACCTCTCGGCGCGCGCGCAGGAGAACTTTTCCGGCGTCCGCGTCGTGCGCGCCTACGCGCAGGAGGGCGCGGAGGTGGCCGCCTTCGACGCGCTCAACCGCGAGTATGCCGAGCGCAACCTCTCGCTCGTGCGCGTCTCGGCGGCGATGCGTCCGCTCCTACAGTTCTTCATCGGATTAGGCTACGTCCTCATCATCTGGTACGGCGGGCTTCTGGCCGTGCGCGGCGAGATAACGGTCGGGCAGGTCGTCGAGTTCAACCTTTACCTGACGATTCTCATCTGGCCGCTCATCGCGCTCGGCTACGTCACGAACCTCTACCAGCGCGGCACGGCCTCGTGGAAGCGTATGACGAGAATCTTCGCCGTCGAGCCTGAGATTGCCGACCGCGCGGGCGTCCGCGAACAGCCGCCGATACGCGGCGAGATAGAGTTTCGCGACCTGACGTTCGCTTACGGCGACGACGCGGAGCCGGTCTTGCGCGACATCGACTTGCGCATCGAGGCCGGGCAGACGGTCGCCTTCGTCGGGCGGACGGGGACGGGCAAATCGACTCTCATGAACCTCGTCCCGCGCGTCGTCGAAGCGCCGCCCGAGACGGTCTTCGTCGACGGCGTCTCCGTGCGCGACTACCCGCTCGCGCAGTTGCGCACGGCGGTCGGCTACGTGCCGCAGGAGACTTTCCTGTTCAGCGACACGCTGGCCGAAAACATCGCCTTCGGCGTCACCGAGGCTTCGCGCGCGGAGGTCGAGTTGGCCGCCGAGATCGCGGGCCTCGCCGATGACGTGCGCGGCTTCCCCGACGGCTTCGACACGATGGTCGGCGAGCGCGGCCTGACGCTCTCGGGCGGGCAGAAGCAGCGCGTGGCGATTGCGCGCGCCGTCTTGCGCCAGCCGAAGATTCTGATTCTCGACGACGCGCTCTCGTCCGTCGACACTTACACCGAAGAGAAGATTCTGGCGCGTCTGCGCGGCGTGATGCGCGAGCGGACGAGTCTCATCGTCTCGCACCGCGTCTCGACCGTCCGCGACGCCGATTTGATTTGCGTCCTCGAAGCGGGCCGCATCGTCGAGCGCGGCACGCACGACGAGCTGCTCGCGTCGGGCGGCGAGTACGCAGACCTCTACGAGCGGCAGTTGTTGGAGGAAGAGCTGGCGGCGAGTTAAGAGCGCCCTAGTTAACGCGACCGAGGCTGCAAGGAGAGTAAACGCGATGATGAACAACAGGGCCGCCGCAAACGGCGAAAACGTCGAGAAGCGTCTGCGCACAATGCGCATCCTCTGGGCGGTCTTCCTCTGGAACGTCTTCCTCTTCGTGCTGCTCGTCTACGTGGCGGCCGACGACGAGCGGGCCGAGTCCGGGGCCGGCCCCGCGCCCGAAGGCATTCCCACGCTGCTCGCCGTCCTCTTCGCCATCGGCCTCGCGTCGGTCGCGCTCTCGTTCGTGTTGAAGCCGCGTTACTTCAGGCAGGCGGTTGACGAGCAGAAGCCCGAGCACGTCCAGACCGGCCTCATTGTCGCGCTCGTCCTCTGCGAGGTGGCCGCGCTGCTCGGCGTCGTCGCCATGTTCGTCATCGGCCACCGCTACGGCTACCTTCTTTTCGCCCTCGCCGCCGTCGGACAAATGCTCCACTATCCACGGCGCGAGCAACTGCTCGCCGCCTCTTACAAGACCTGACGGCCCGGAGGCCCGCTTCATTGACGCTCGCTCATCACTCGTCACACGTCACTTGAGTTTATGGCTACAGCGGTTCAACAGTTTCACGAAGAAGAGGCCATCGGCAAGCGTGTCGATCCGGGCAGCGCGCGCCGCCTGTTTCGCTACATGCGCCCTTACAAGCACCTCATCGTCCCGGCGCTCCTACTGACGTTTACGGTCAACGCGCTCGGCGTCGTCGAGCCGAAGTTCTTCCAGTACGCGATTGATTGGTACGTGTTGCCCGGCAACCTGCGCGGCTTGGGGCTGCTCGCCGCCGTCTACCTCGCCGTCAAGGTCGCGCAGTTTGTCGTCTCATACTTTCAGGCGGTGCTCTTGCAGTCGGTCGGCCAGCGCGTGATGCTCGACCTCCGCAACGAGCTTTACGAGAAGTTGCAGCGGCAGGAGGTCGCCTACTTCGACCGCAACCCCGTGGGCCGCGTGATGACGCGCCTGACTTCCGACGTCGACTCTCTGAACGAGCTGTTCACCTCCGGCGTCATCGAGGGCTTGGGCGACATCATCACCATCTTCGCCATCGTCGGCTTCATGCTCTGGATGGACTGGCGTCTGACCTTAGTCGCGCTCGTCACCGTGCCGCTCCTCTTCGCCGCGACGCTCTGGTTTCGCAAGCACGCGCAGCGCGGCTACGACCTCGTCCGCACGAAACTCGCGCGCATCAACTCGTACCTTCAAGAGCACCTGTCGGGCGCGCGCGAGGTGCAGGTCTTCAACCGGGAGCGCAAGTCCTACGCGCAGTTCCACACCATCAATGACGACCACCGACGCGCACACATCGAGACCATCTTCTACTACTCGGTCTTCTTCCCGCTCGTCGATTTAATCGGCGCTTTGGGCGTCGCGCTCATCATCTGGTACGGCGGCTGGCGCGTGATGCAGAACACGCCCGCGTTGGAAGTGCTCTCCATCGGCGCGCTCGTCGCCTTCATTCAGTACTCGCAGCGCCTCTTCCAACCCATCCGCGACATCTCCGACAAGTACAACGTCCTGCAATCGGCGATGGTCGCCTCGCACAGAATTTTCCGCACGCTCGACCAGCCCATCGCCGTCACCTCGCCGCCCGAGCCTCGGAAGCTTGGACGCGCGCGCGGGCGAATAGAATTTGAGAACGTGTGGTTCGCCTACAAGGAGAACGACTGGGTTCTGCGCGACGTGTCGTTCGTGGTCGAGCCGGGGCAGTCGGTCGCCTTCGTCGGCCACACGGGCGCGGGCAAGACGACCATCACGAACCTGCTGATGCGCTTCTACGACGTGCAGCGCGGACGCATCCTCTTGGACGGCGTCGACGTGCGCGAGTGGGACTTGAAGTCCCTGCGCGAGAACTTCGCGGTCGTGCTCCAAGACGTGTTTCTCTTTAGCGGGACTATTGAGAGCAACATCCGGCTCGGCCACGAGGAGATAACGGACGAGCGCATCCTTTGGGCGGCGCGCGAGGTTCACGCCGACCGCTTCATCGAGCGTCTGCCCGAAGGCTTCAAGGCCGAGGTGCGCGAGCGCGGCGCGGGTCTTTCGGTCGGCCAGAAACAACTCGTCAGCTTCGCACGCGCGCTCGCCTTCGACCCGGCGCTCCTGATTCTGGACGAGGCGACCAGCTCCATCGACACCGAGACCGAGCAGCTCATCCAGCAGGCCATCGAGCGCGTGATGCGCGACCGCACGTCGCTCGTCATCGCGCACCGCCTCTCGACCATCCAGCGCGCCGACCGCATCGTCGTCCTCCACCACGGCGAGGTGCGCGAGCAAGGCACGCACCAAGAACTCCTCACCCAGCGCGGCCTCTACTGGCGTCTCTACAAACTCCAATACGCCGACGACGACTCGCGCGCCGACGCCTTCGGCGACACCTCCCTCGACGAGCGCTTACAGTTCGGCGACTAGGGCGATTTGCACTCCCTCTGGATTTACCCGCCGGCTAGTTGTTAAACTGAGGTTCGAGCCGAAGAGGTGTTAAAGATGGCGACGGAAATCATCACTTTAGAAGTCGACTCCGAAACGGCGCGGGCGTTTGACGGCGTGCCCGCGAGCGAGTGGAAGAAGCTCGAAGCCTTGTTCGCCGTCTGGCTCAAGGAGTACGCCAGAGCCGACGGCCCCTCGCTGAAAGAGACGATGGACGAAATCGGCGGGAAGGCGCAGGGCCGAGGGCTGACGCCCGAGAGCCTGCGGGCCATTCTTGAGGAAGAATGACTTGCGCTTCGTCCTCGACACCAACGTCATCGTCAGCGCGGTTTTACTCCCCGGCTCAACTCCGCGACGGGCATTCGACAAAGCACTCGACGAAGGCAAGATACTGCTGTCCGTACCCACCCTGCTCGAACTCGCCGAAGTGCTCGGCCGCAAAAAGTTAGAGAAGTATTTGCGCGAAGAGGAGCGGATGCGTTTCCTAGTCGCATTGCTCAAGGAGTCAGAGTTAGTGAAGGTTACGGCCGAGGTCGCCGACTGTCGCGACGCGCGTGACAATAAGTTTTTGGAGTTGGCGATTAGCGGCAAGGCGGATTGCATCATCAGCGGCGACGAAGACCTACTCAGCCTCAATCCTTACAGAGGAATCCCGATTCTTAGCCCGAGAGGATTTTTGGGAAGGGCTTCCGAGTAGACGAGCCGCAGCGTTGATAGAACCGACGGCGTCACAAAAAGTGGGCGCGCGACGCAGGGCGAATGCGGCGCGCGCCCACTCGGTCA
>DASUNL010000356.1:0-2547 GCA_036277175.1 Pyrinomonadaceae bacterium
GCTCGGCTACCTCTCGCTCGAAGGGATGCTCGAAGCCAGCGGGCTGCCCTCGGACTCTTCCTGCGTCGCCTGCTGGACGGAGAACTACCCGACGCGCATCACGCGCGAGGCCGAGACCCAGTGGTCGCGCGAGCGCGAACCCGTCCCCTCGGGCGACGCCAAATGAGTTTTGACGCCAAGTGAATTTCACAGCCCACCCCTTCAACTTGCCGCCCGCGCGCGGCCGGAAAGGACGTGGTGAGTAAATGGACGATAAGGAGCTTCAAAAAAAATTCGACCTCGTGGCCGCGCACCTCGCCTCGCTCGCCGTCAGCCAGCAGAAGGCGGAAGAACGCCAGCGCGATTGGGACAGGCGTCAGCGTGAGTTGGATGAGCGTCAGCAAAGAGGGGTAGACCGCATCTCGCGCGCGGAGCGCATACTGCTGCTGGCAATTCGAGCCGGGCGACGCGAGCGCAAGGAGTGGCGCGAACGTCACGCGGCGCTGATAGACGCGCAGATGCGAACGGAAGCGGCGATGGCAAGCTCAGAGGCGAGCATGAAAGAGATGTTCGCTAAACTATCGAAGTCTCAAACAGACACTGACGCCAAACTGTCGAAGTCTCAAGCGAATACCGAGGCGGCTTTAGACAGACTGTCGAAGTCTCAAGTGGATACCGACGCTAAACTGTCGAAGTCGCAAACGAACATAGACGCATCGTTTGCTATGTTGACGCAGGCGCAGGCGAATAGCGACGCTAAGCTTGCCGAACTCGCCGAGGCGCAGGCGACCACGCAAAGAAATCTCGACGCCTTAATCAACGTCGTCCGCACGGACAGGCAAGAGAGAGAAGAAAGGAATCGGGAAGGCTAACGACCGCGCCGTGACGACGGCGAGAACTCTGACCCTCAAGCTCGAACGCGCATGTATCAACCCCAACCGCCGCCGCCCAAGCCGACATCGAAACGAAGTTCGCGCGCCTTGCAGGGGTGCGGGTGCGCGGCGGCCTCGCTCGTGCTCTTGGCGGCCGCCGTCTTCGCCCTCTGGTGGTTCGTCTTCCGCGACCGCGGGCCGAAGCCGCCGCCGCCGTCGGGCGGCGAGCTGCGCGTCCACGTCCTCGACGTGGGCCAGGGCGACTCGATTCTCATCGTCTCGCCCGAGGGCAAGGCCACGCTCGTCGACGCCGGCAACCCCGGCAACGGCAAGAAGATTACGGAAGCCCTCTCGCGCCTCAACGTCTCGCAGCTCGACCTGCTCGTCGCCACGCACGCGCACGCCGACCACATCGGCGCGGCCGACGAGGTCATCCGCGCCGTCCGTGTCGCGAACGTGCTCGACAGCGGCGTGCCGAACACGACGAAGAACTACGAGGACTTCCTCAAGTCGATTGAAGAGACGGGCGCGCGGCTCATCACGGCCGCGCCGGGTCAAACCTATGACCTCGGCGGCGGCGCGCGACTCGTCGTCCTCGCGCCCATCCAGCCCTACTTCACGCGCGAGCAGTTGCGCTCCGGAGGCAACGAGCCGAACGCCAACTCCATCGTCGCCCGGCTCGAATACGGCGAGTTCTCGATGCTCCTCACGGGCGACGCCGAGGCGCAGACCGAGCAGCGCATGACGCAGGCGGGCGCGCCGCTCTCGGCGAAGGTTCTCAAGGTCGGGCACCACGGCTCGCGTTACGCGACCTCGCAGGAGTTTTTGCGCGAGCACAAGTTCGAGGCGGCCGTCATCTCCGCCTCGTCGAACAACCTCTACGGCCACCCCTCGCAGGAAGTGCTTGACCGTTTGCGCGCCGCTAACATAAAAGTCTACCGCACGGACTTTCAGGGCGCGCTCACGATCACCTCGCGCGGCGACGCCGAATACAAAATCGAGACCGAGCGCGAGCCGAAGGAGAACGAAGACATGTGGGCCGGGCGCGAGGCCAAGCGCGACGACTCTTCGCGCTCTGGCTTCGTCGCCTACCCCGACACCGGCCCGCCGCCGCGCACGCGCGCCACCCCGCGCGCCAACGCCAACCGCCGCGCGGCCGGGAGGTAAAACCAGCATGGCCGAAGAGTCGGAGAAGACGGGGAAGCCCAAACGCACGCGCGCCACACTCGACCGCGTCGAGGACGGCGGACGCGCCGTTCTCGAACTCGGCGACGACGGCGAACAGGTCGAAGTGCCCGCCGCGCTTCTGCCCGAAGGCGCGTCGGACGGCGACCACCTCCTAATCACCGTCGCGCTCGACAAGGGGTCGCGCGCCGAGGCCGCCGAGCGCATCAAGTCTCTGCGCGAGCGCCTCGAACGTCGCGGCGGCGCGACGCCCGACCAGAAGGATTTCAAGCTTTGAAGAAAGCTGTCGGCAGTCAGCGTTTGAGCTATCAGCTTTAACCCCGAACAGGGTTGATAGCTTCCACCGCATCTTCCGACTCGCGGAAGAGTCAAAAAGCTGAAAGCTGATTGCTGATTGCTGAACGCTAACCAATGAAGCCTGTCACCTACAGCGACGCGGGCGTCTCGATTGACGCGGCGAACCGCGCGGTCGAGCGCATCAAGGAACTCGCGCGCGGCACGTTCAACGCGC
>DASUNL010000357.1:0-3380 GCA_036277175.1 Pyrinomonadaceae bacterium
GGAGTCGCGGCGCGGCGCGGCGCGCGACCGCTACGACAACTGGTATTGGATTGACGAGACGGCGCGACGCATCCGCGTCCTCTCCGAAGGCACGCGCCGCGTGTCGAACTTCTGGCCGCCCGACGAAAGTGCGGAAGGCCCTTCGTGCCCGCCCGACGCGGGCGCGGGCGACTTCTGCTCGCGCGACGAGACGACGAGTCCGCCCGCCTTGGAGTTTCGCGGACTCGCCGTCACAGAAGACCACTACCTCGTCGTCGGCGTCATCGACCCGCCGGGCCTCGTCGTCTTCGACCTGCACGCGGGCGGGCCGCCCGAGCAAATCGTCTGGCCCGCGCAAGTCCCGTTCGTGCCTTACGACATGGCCCCCGCGCCGGGCGGCGGCGTCCTCATCCTCGACCACGACAACCGTCGCTACTGGTCGCTCGACCGTCACCTTAACGTCGTCGCCGACGAGCAGCGATTCGTCACGCTCGCCTCGGCGCGCGTCGAAGACTTCCAGCCGCGCGACGGCGGCCCGGTGCGCCGGACGGCCGCGCGCGAATTTCCCGTCGGTGTCTCGCTCGAAGACGCGACGCCCCTCGCCGCGCTCGACCCCATCGCCATCGACGCGACGCCCGACGGCACGGTGCTGATTCTCGACCGCGCGCCGGGCGTGCCCGATGACGAAGAGGAAGAGACGGGCGTTGATGACGGCGGCGAAGATGTTGATGCGGGCGGCGGCGAAGAAGAAGGCGCGGGCGAAGACTCGGACGACGACGAAGACCTCGAAGAAGAGGGAGAGTTCGACGACGGCGAGGGAGGGGCCGAGCCGGACGAAAGAAACTTCTGCCGCGTCTTCCGTTACCGCGCGCAGAAGCAGGCGGGCGCGCCGGCCTCCGTCATGGCGTTGGCCGAGCTAGTCGTCGGCAAGGGGGCCGAAGAGTTCACGCTCAAGGGTCACGACCTCGCCTACGTGCCCGCGCACAAAAAGGAGAGCGGCGCGAGCACGCCCGAGCGTCTCTACGTCGTCTCGGAGAACGGCAACCAGACCTTCGCCTTCTCGATGTCTGACAACGACGACGGCGACTTAGTCCTTGAGCCGCTCGCCGACTACCTGCCGATGCGTCTCTTCGCCGGGCGCGCTCTCGTGCGCGCGAACACGTCGCTCTTTTACGACTACGGCGAGAACTGGATTCCGCTCGTCGAGCAGAGACGGCCGCGCTACGCGGCCGAGGCGACGCTCGTGACGCCGCTCGACGAGTCGCCCGCCGCCATCGAGCCGCAAGAGTCTGAAACGTCCGAAGCGGCGGCGCACGCCTTCGACGGGCGCGAGCCCGACTGCGTCTGGCATCGACTCATGCTCGACGCCTGCATCCCGCCCGAGACCGAGGTGCTCATCTCAAGCCGCGCGGCCAACGACGAGGCGGAGCTGGCGCTCGCCGAGTGGCAGCCCGAGCCGCGCCTCTATCTTCGCGGCGGAGGCTCGGAGCTTCCCTTCGCTTCGCCCGCGGGCGAGCGTTACGGCACTTGGGAGCTTCTCTTCCAGCGCGCGCGCGGGCGCTTCCTGCAACTGCGGCTTGAGCTTCGCGGCAACGGCCGCACGACGCCGCGCCTGCGCGCCTTGCGCGCCTACTACCCGCGCTTCTCCTACCTCGAACGCTACCTCCCGGCCGTCTACCGCGAGGACGCGCAGTCGGCCTCGTTCCTCGACCGCTTCCTCTCGAACTTCGAGGGACTCTACACGTCGACCGAAGACCGCGTCGCGGCGGCGCAGATGCTCTTCGACGTGCGCAGCGCGCCTGCCGAGGGGCTCGACTGGCTGGCCGGCTGGTTCGGCGCGGCGCTCGACCCGGCGTGGGACGACCGCCGCCGCCGCCTCTTCATCAAGCACGCGGCCCGCCTCTTCCAGATGCGCGGCACGATTCGCGGCATCGAGTCCGCGCTCCGCCTCTCGCTCGAAGACGACCCGGACGACTCCATCTTCGACTACGCCGCCAAGCGTTGCCCGAAGGCGCGCGCGCGCGCCGGAAGCATCCGCATCGTCGAGAAGTTTCGCACGCGGAGCATTCCGGCCGTCGCGCTCGGAGACCCGACCGAGGCGGGCATGCCGCGCCTCGTTGCCGCGTCGGGCCGCTGGACTCCGGACGAGGGCGGCGCGGCCCTGAGCGAGCGTTACAGCCTGATGCTGCGCCAGAGCCTCGGCGACGAGCGCCTGCGCCCGTTCCCCTTGAGCTACCCCGGCGGACGGCGGCTTCCTTACTGGCGGCAGTTCGCGCTCGACGCGCTCGGCTTCGAGCCGACGACGGGCTTTGACGAGCGACGCCGCTGGCAGCAGTTCCTCTGCGGCCGCTACAAAACGGTCGGCGCGCTCAACGCCGCGCACGGCGCGCGCTGGTACGACTTCTCTCGCGTCGGCGTGCCGCGCGTCGCCGCGACCGCGACGAAGCTCTTCGACGACTGGCGCGAATACGTCGAGGAGTACGCGCCGGCCGAGGCGGTCGTCCACCGCAAGTGGTGGCAGGATTTTCTCGCGCGCCGCTACTACAACGTGCGCGCGCTCAACGACGTGTACGGGACGAGCTGGACGTCGTTCGAGCTCGTCCCCTTGCCCGACCGTCTCCCGCCCGACGGCCGCCCGCTCGTCGATTGGTATCAGTTCGAGGGCGTGGCGCTCCCGATGCGCCGGGGCGCGCACCGCTTCACGGTGCTGCTGCCCCTGCCCGCCTCGGCCTCGCTCGACACCGACGAGCAGCGTCGTCGTCTGGAGCAGGCCGACCGCATCGTGCGTCTGGAGAAGCCGGCGCACACGGTCTTCGACATCAAGTTGTACTGGGCGCTGTTCCGCGTCGGCGAGGCGCGGCTCGGCGAGGACACGCTGCTCGACGTGGGCAGCCGCGCGCCGCAGTTGATGTCGCCGATGGTGCTCGGCCAAGAGTACCTCGCGCAGAGCTACCTCGCGCCGACGCACCCGCAGGACGTGGCCGACCGACAATCACTCGGCCACGCGCGCCTTTAACCGAGGCGCACATCTTTTGAGGAGACTTAGACCATGACCAGTTTCACGACGCGCACGGCGGGCTTGTCAGACCTCCCGCCCGACCCGACCAAGCACGTCAACTTCTCGTTCGGGATGGTGCTCGGCGTCGACGATCTCAAACAGGAGTTCGCCTACCTCGCGGGGCGCGACCAGTGGCTCGCGCGCGACCTGCTCGGCTACGGGACGGCCGTCGGCCTCAAGGTCTCGACCGACTACGACGGCGAGTCGCAGGGCGTCGTCGAGGTCGAGGTCGAGCCGGGCGCGGCCTTAAGCCCGCGCGGCCAGTTGATTCGCGTCGCGACGACGCAGTGCGCCGACCTCAACGGCTGGCTCGCGCGCGAAGACAACCGCGCGCGCGCCGACT
>DASUNL010000358.1:0-5731 GCA_036277175.1 Pyrinomonadaceae bacterium
CTACGTCGAGGGCGAGGGGCTGCTCATCAACTTGGACATGCAGGGCGTCGCCGTCTCGACGGGTTCGGCCTGCTCTTCGGGTTCGCTCGAACCTTCGCCCGTCATCCTCGCGCTCGGCCGCGACGACGAGATGGCGCGCGGCTCGATTCGCTTCAGCATCGGCAAGGACACGACCGACGAAGACATCGACTACGTGCTCGAAGTCCTGCCGCGCGCCGTCGAGCGCCTGCGCGAGCTTTCGCCGCTCTACCAGAAGGCATTGGCCTCGCGCGCCTGCGAAGTCGCCTGAGCCGTCGTGCCCTACTCCGAGACTTTCAAAGACCATCTCCTAAACCCGCGCAACGCCGGCGAGCTCGACGCGCCCGACGCCTCGGCCGAGCTGACGAACCCCGTCTGCGGCGACCGCCTGCGCCTCACGCTTCGCATCCGCGAAGGGCGCGTCGCGGAGGCGCGCTTCCTCGCCTACGGCTGCCCGCCGACCATCGCCTGCGGCTCGGCGCTGACCGAGCTAGTCGCCGGTCGAACGCTCGCCGAGTGTCTGACGCTTGAGCGGCGGGAGGTGGCGCGCGCCGCCGGGGGGTTGCCCGCGCGCAGACAGCACGCCGCCGCGCTCGCCGTCGAGACCTTGCGCACGGCCGTCGAGCGTTTCAGCGCGTAGGGCCGGGTGAGCGTCGCTGTAGAATCTCGCGCGTCGTTGTCGTATACTCCGCGAACCTCGTGCAGTACAGGTCTCGCCAACGTCGAGACGCCGACCCTCGCTCAAAAGCTCTATCCGACACACACACCTTAAAGAGGAGCATACGAATGACGCTTCGCAGGAAACTTCTGGCCGCGCTCTGCGCCGCGACCGCCTTGCTGGCGGCGTGCGGCGGGGCCGACTCCGGCAACACGACCACCACGACGACGAACACCACGACGAACGGCAACACGACCTCGACGACTACGACGACGACCAACACGTCCTCCAACACGTCCTCGACGAGCACGGGCAGCTACCAGACCGGCGTCGCCTCGTGCGACGAGTATCTGGCGAAGGTCGAGAAGTGTCTGAATAATCCGAACGTCCCCGAGTCCGTGCGGACGAGCTATCGCACCTCATACGAGCAGAACCGCGAGGCTTGGAAGCAGGCCGCCTCCACGCCGCAAGGCAAGGCGCAGCTCGAAGTCAGTTGTAAGCAAGCCCTCGACGCCGCGAAAACCACCTTCGATCAATTCTGCAAGTGACGCGCGGGGCGGCGTGCCCGACCCCAACGACGCCCCCGAGGCCCTCCCCTCGGCGTCCGGCGCACGCCGCCCGCACACATTCTCCCGCCCGCCCGCGCGGTGATATAATTTCGCCCGCCCGCCCCTCTACAGAGGAGAATCCATGTCACGCCGAACTAAAAGCTACGTGACTCCCGCAGCCTATCTCGCCGACGAACGCCGCTCCGAACACCGCAGCGAGTACTTCGACGGCGAGGTCGTCGCCATGACCGGCGCGAGCCGCAAGCACAACCTCATCGCGCTCAACGTCGCCGCCGAGCTGCGGGCGCAGTTGCGCGGGCGCGACTGCGAGACTTACGTGAGCGACATGAGAGTCCGCATCCCTTCCGCCAACATCTACACCTACCCGGACGTGGTCGTCGTCTGCGGCGAGCCGTCGTTCGAGGACGCGGAGGTTGATACGCTGCTCAACCCGACGTTAATCGTCGAAGTGCTCTCCAAGTCGACGGCCGACTACGACCGCGAAGCGAAGTTCACAAACTACCGCACGCTCTCGACCCTCACCGAATACTTCCTCGTCTCGCAGGACGAGCGCCACGTCACGCGCCACGCGAGACAGCCCGACGGGCGCTGGCTCGCGTCCGACGTGAGCGGGCCGGATGATTCGGTCGAGTTGTCTTCGGTCGGGTGCGTGCTTCGGCTGCGAGAGATTTACGAGCGCGTGGAGGTGTAGCTACGGGGGTGAGACGCGGCGGGGGCGCGTCTCGGAGGGCTGGATTGAGCGGCCGTTGTGATAGTCGGGGCCGCAGTAGCGGCGTGGCTCGGTGCCGATGGCGAAGGTCTTCGTGCGTATGACGGGGCAGGTGGCGACGGCGAGCAGTCCCGTCGTCGGGTCGATGTCGAGCGTGATTGTGCCGGAGAGTCTCGTCGAGCTTTCCGGGTCGCGCCCGCGTTCGGGACGGGGCGTGCGCGCCGGTGTCGCGCCCGGAAGCGGCGGGACTTCGATGGAGTCGGGCGTCGGCGTCGGCTCGGCCGTCTCGTCCTCGCCCAAGTCGGTCGCGTCATCTTCGCCGAGGTCGTCCTCTCCAAGCCCGTCGCTCAAATCGGTCGGCGCAGTCCCGTTGATGAAAAGCTCCGTGCGCCGCGTCGTCGTCTCGGCCGAGGCGAGGCGGCCCGTGCGCGTGTCTATCTCGGCCTGCTGAAGGCCGGCGGGCATCTGCCAGTCGCCGCCCCACTCGGGGTGCGCTTGCAGCGCGGCCGCCATGAAGTCCGTCCAGATGGGGAGCGCGCTGTCCGCGCCTGTCATGCCGAGTTGCGAGCCGTCGTCGAA
This sequence comes from Pyrinomonadaceae bacterium, assembly GCA_036277175.1. GTDB lineage: Bacteria > Acidobacteriota > Blastocatellia > Pyrinomonadales > Pyrinomonadaceae > DASQDT01. The sequence goes on from DASUNL010000358.1 coordinate 2,534, forward strand.
GCCGACGTAGACGACGCAGACGAGGTTCGGCGTGTAGCCCGCGAACCAGCCGTCGCGCGACGTGCCGGTCTTGCCCGCGACCGTCGCCCGAAATCCGCGCGTGCGTACCTTCGCAGCAGTCCCTCGGTTAACCACGTCTTTCATCATCGAGGTCATCACGTAAGCGACTTCGGGAGTTAAGACCTCGTTCTTCTGCGCGGTTGGTGCGGCGACCGTCATGCCGCCGCCCGAAGTGACGCGGCTGATGGCGACCGGCGTGACGCGCCGCCCCGATTGCGCGAACGCCGTGTATGCCGAGGCGACTTGCAAGGGTGTCGCCTCGTTCGTGCCGAGCGCGTGCGCGAGGTAGTTCTGCTTCGGCTTAGGCAGACCCGCGCGGCCCGCGAGGTTCATCACGCGGCCGATGGTCACTTCCTGCGCGACCTCGACGGTGACGACGTTGAGACTTCGGACGAGCGCGTCGCGAAGCGTCACGGGCGCGTTCGTGTACTGGTCGCCGAAGTTTCCGGGCGAGTACTCCTGCGTGCCGAAGGTGAAGGTCTTCGGCTCGTCTTTGTAGATGGTGGCGGGCGTGATGACGCGCGGGATGGGGTCGTAGGCCGTGTTGAGCGCGGTCGCGTAGACGAACGGCTTGAAGGCCGAGCCGGGCTGACGCATCGCGTCGGTCGCGCGGTTGAGCTGGCTCTTCTCGTAGTCGCGGCCGCCGACCATCGCGACGACCTCGCCCGTGTCGGCGCGCATCGCGACGAGCGCCGCCTGAAGCGTGCCCGCGGGGAAACGCTTGGCCTGCGTCTTGTCGAGCGCGGCCAGTTGCTTGACGACCGCCGCGTAGGCCGCGCGCTGCAAGTCCATGTCAATCGTCGTGTAGATGCGCAGGCGCTCGGCGGCGCTCGTGTCCGCGATGAGGTCGGCGAGTTGGCCCTGCGCGTAATCGACGAAGTAAGGGGCGTCGGAGGTGTCGATGCGCCCGCGTGTGCGGACGACCTTTAGCTCGGCCTTCTGCGCGCTCGTGGCCTCGGCCTCCGTAATCGCGCCCGCTTCGAGCATCGACTTGATGACTTGGTTGCGTCGCTCGGTGGCGACCTCGTGATGACGAAAAGGGTTGTAGCGGTTCGGGCTGCGAATGAGTCCGGCAAGCAAGGCCGACTCGGGCAGAGTCAACGCGGTCACGTCCTTGCCGAAGTATGCGTCGGCCGCCTCGCCGAAGCCTTTGACGGAGAAGCCCGCGCGCTGGCCGAGATATGCCTCGTTGCAGTAGAGAGTAAAAATCTCTTCCTTCGTCAGACGTGTCTCGACAATCAGAGACATGTAGGCTTCGGCGAACTTGCGCTTCCAAGTGCGCTCGGGCGAGAGCCAGAGATTTTTGACGAGCTGCTGCGTGATGCTCGACCCGCCTTGGCGCGCGATGGGCGAGTTGGGGTCGGCGTCGTAGCGGCGGATGAGGGCGCGTATGATGCCCCGGAAATTGATGCCGTAGTGGTCGAAGAAGGTTCGGTCTTCGGTGACGGTGATGGCTTTGACGAGATGCGGCGGGAGGTCTCGGAAGCCGACAATCTTGCGCTTCTCGCGCTCCTGACCCGTGACGGAGCTTATCTGCTCCGGCTCTATCCACGCGCTTTGGAGCTTCGCGCCGCCGTCGAGGTCTGAGAGTCCCGCGATAGTTTTGCCGCCCCGTCCGAACTGCACGCGGACGTGCTGGAACTGCCGTCGTCCGTCGATGACCGAATCCTTGCTCGGCTCAATCTCGACCGTCGCGCCGCTCACGGCGTAGCGTCCGCGCGAGTTGTCGGCCTGCTGCGCGCGCTCGACGTAGCCGGAGAGCTTGAGACGATTCGTCAGGTCTTCTATCGACAGCCCGTCGCCGACTCGTATCTCGCGCGGCGCGGCGTAGATGCCTGCGGAGCGCGTGAAGACCTCGCCGCGCAAGAGGCGGTCGATGCGCGCCGAGAAGACCCAGTAGTAGTAGCCGAGAAACGCGGCGGCGGCGACCGTGAGCAGCAGGACGGGGAGGACAAAGAGGGGGCGGAAGATGCGACGACGCCAGCGACGCCAGAAGCCCTCGGGCGGCTCCTCGAATCGGACGACGCGCGGCCCGGCGCGTCTTCTTCTCGCTCCGGGCGGCACGTTCCCCTTCGGCGGGTGTCGAACGGCCATCGGTTTAATAGTAAATCCTGAGGGCAGCAATCAGCAATCGGCTTTCAGCTCTCGGCCGGAAGAAAACCGTGTATCGACGAAGCGGGGCGTCCGGGCGTCGGCGCGCGGCCGTGAGCCGAAGGCTGAAAGCTGTTTGCTGAACGCTTCTGTTTGACACTCAAACTCCCTTTCGCTACCGTGAGCCTCTTCGGGACGCCCGCGCCGCTTTGATGCGCGCGCGCCTCGCCTTTGATGTCCCCATGAAACTATTCGAGACGGCGCGCGGCGCGCATACGGGAAACTACAGGTGACGGGCCGAAGGCTTCTGCTCGGAGAGACGGCGCGCGTCGTCGTGCGCGGCGCGAACTGGGTCGGCGACGCGGTGATGACCGTCCCGGCGCTGCGCGAGCTGCGTCGCCTCCTCCCGCGCGCTCACCTGACGCTCGCCACGCGCGCTTGGGCCTCGGGACTCTTCGCGGGCGCTGACTTCATCGACGACATCCTGACGATTGACGACTCGCGTCGCGGCCGTATACGCGCCTTCGCACACGAAGTCCGACTCTGGCGCGCGCAGTCGTTCGACCTCGCGATTCTCTTCCCCAACGCCTTCGCGCCCGCACTCGTCGCGCGTGCCGCCGGAATCCCCGCGCGCGTCGGCTACGCGACGGACGGCCGCTCAGTCTTACTCACGCACGCGCTCCCCCTGCCCGAATGGCGCGGCACGCGGCACGAGTCTTTCTACTACCTCAACGTCGTCGCCGAACTCGAAAGACTCTTGACGGGCGGCGCGACGGTGGCGCGCGCCGAGCCGCGCTTCGACTTGCGCGCGAGCGAAGAGGCGAGGCGCGACGTCGAAGAGTTGCTACGCGCAAGCGGCGCGCGACTCGACCGCCCGCTCGTCGCGCTCTGCCCCGGCTCGACCAACAGCCGCGCCAAACGCTGGCCCGCCGAACGCTTCGCCGCGCTCGGCGACATGCTCTCCGAACGCGCGGGCGCGGAAGTCATACTCGTCGGCTCGCGGGGCGAGCGCGAAGTCTCCGACGAAGTCGCCGGACGAATGAACAG
>DASUNL010000359.1:0-2069 GCA_036277175.1 Pyrinomonadaceae bacterium
GAACCGGCGTCGGCGCACATGGCAGGTTGGGTGATGACGAGGAGGTGTCTTTCGTCCGCCAGCTTTATGAGCGCGCAGTGCAGTAGCGGCGCACGTTTAAAGTCGAAAGGGCGGCGGCGCTCTTCGTCCGCGACTCTCTCAATCTCGCGCTCGACCTCTTCGTCGGAACGGCCGCTCAAGTCGAGCGCGCCGAAGTCGGGCGGCTCGGCATCGTCGGCAATCACCTGCACGGGGACGTCCATCCCGACGAGCGAGTGAAAAGAGGTTCGCAGAATCTCGTAATCGGAGACGAGCGACGCGAAGGCTTTGCGCAGAGCGCGCACGTCGAGCGCGCCCTCGGCCGCGAGCGCGCATTGAGAGACGAACGCCGCGCCGTCGCCGCCGCTTTGCGCGAGCCAGAGGCGTTTCTGCTGCGTTGAAAGTTGAAACCCCTCCACTACTTCTTCCGGCATGTTTGCTCTCCCGTTACCGATTCTCAAAGATCGCGTGCGTCGCGGCCGACGGCGTTTCAGAGGGCTTCGTTCGTGTAAAGCTCGGCCATCGCGACCAGCACCGAGCGCGGGCCTTCAAAAGGCTCGCGGCCGTGCGAGGCCAGAAAATTGTCGAGCAGCAGCACGTCGCCCGCGCGCCACTCGAAGGTGACGGCCGCCTCGTTATAGACGCGACGGATGTCGGCCAGCACGTCGCCCTCGATAGGCGTGCCGTCGCCGTAGAAGGCGTTGCGCGGGAGCTCGTCTTCGCCGAAGTGCGCGAGAAGCGCCTCGCGCGCCGATGGCTCGACGTTCGAGATGTGGAACATGTGCGCGTGGTTGAACCAGACCGTCTCGCCCGTCTTCGGGTGCGTGGCGACGACCTGCCGCACGGCGCGCGTCCGCAGGCGGTCGCCCGCGCGCCACTCGCAGGTCATCGACGCACGCCGGCAGTACTCCTCGACGGCCGCGCGGTCGTCGGTCTGAAACGCCTCCTGCCAAGAGAGGTCTAAGCCCTCTCCGTAGTTGCGGACGTACATCACCTTGCGGCGCAGAAAGATTTCTTTGACGGCCGGGTCGATGAGCGCGAAGACTTTGCGGTCGCTGGCAATCGGCGTCGCGCCGCCGCGCCGCGCGGGCTGCGCGCAGTAGAACCAGATTTTGGTCGGCCAGTTGTGCGAGTAGGACATCTCGTGGTGGAGCGGAATCGGCTGGTCGGGCGGGTACTCGGTCGAGGTGTAGATGTTACTGCCGACCTCGCGGCGCGGGGCGGCGCGCTCGGAATAGTCGAGCAACTCGGGCGCGAGCGCGCGCGCGAACTGCTCGAAGCGCGCGGGCGTGTCGACGTCGAAGCCTCGGAAGAGCAGCCCGCCGTGTTTGAGTAGCGACGACTCGATGAAGGCGCGATGAGCCTCGGCCCACGCGGCGGCGTTCAAGCCTTCGACGTTAGGCTCGACGACGAGCGGGAACTCATCGTCGCCGTCCGCGAGCGGGCGCATCTTGACCAACTCCGACCCGGTCAGCCGGATGCTTCTCCGCCGCGCGGGACGAAAGTCCTCGCCGCCGGGCGTCTTCTCGTGTGTGTCTGTCACGATTTTCGCTTTCAGTCGGACGGCGCGTCCGCGTGCAGCAGAGGCGGCAGCGCGTCCGTCCAGTGGCACGGGTCGGCCATCGCCGTGACGACGCGGCGCGGCGGCGTGAACGGCTCGCGCCCGTGCGAGGCGAGCATGTTGTCGAGCATCAGCACGTCGAACTGACGCCACGCAAACGCGAGCTTCTCACGCAGGTAAGCCGCGCGTAGTTGCTCCATCACTTCCGGCTCGACGGGCGTGCCGTCGCCGTAGAAAGTGTTATTCGGCAGGTCGTCTTCGCCGAGCGCGCCGAGCATCTGTTCGCGGATGGAAGCGCCGAGCGTCGAGACGTGAAAGAAGGTGGCGTGATTGAACCAAGCCAGCTCGCCCGTGCGCGGGTGGCGCGCGACGGCGGGCCGCACCTGTCGCGTCCGCAGACGGTCGCCCGGCCTCCACTCGAAAGTGATTTCGTGTTCGCGGCAGTAACGCTCCACGTCCGATTTGCTGCGGGTCTGAAATGCGTCCTGCC
>DASUNL010000360.1:0-6763 GCA_036277175.1 Pyrinomonadaceae bacterium
GAAGAAGCGGCCCCGCCGAGAGGTCGAAAGGAAGGCGGGCCTCTTCGTTCACCATCCGCCGCGCTTCGGTCTCGCGCGCGTCCTCGGCCAGCTCTCGCAAATCGACGAGCGGCAGTCGCCACGCCCCGGCCGGGTTGATGACCTGCACGGGCTGGCCGTCGACGGTCGTGAAGGTCGTCCGCAGAGCCTCGTGTCGATTGACGATTTCGCGCAGACTCCGTTCGAGCGTCGCGACGTCGAGGCCGCCCGCGAGGCGTATCGCGACCGGGATGTTGTAGGCGATGTTTCCCGGCTCAAGCTGGTCGAGAAACCAGAGACGCTGCTGGACGAAGGAGAGCGGCAAGCCCCCGTCGCGCGCGACGCGCTCGATGGGGCGCGTGTCGGCTGCGGCCCCGCCCGTCTCGGCCGACAGCCTGACGGCGAGCGCGGAGGCAGTCGGCGCTTCAAACATGCTGCGCAAGGGAAGCTCGACGCCGAAGGCTTCGTTGAGTCGGGAGACGACCTGCGTGGCTAAGAGAGAGTGGCCGCCCGCGTCGAAGAAGTTGTCGTTGATGCCGATGCGTTCGAGTCCGAGTACGGCCGCGAAGATGTCCGTCACCATCGCCTCGACTTGGTTGCGCGGGGCGGCGAACGTCTCTTCCAATTCGGGACGCGCCGCGTGCGGGGCGGGCAGCGCGCGGCGGTCAACTTTCCCGTTCGGCAAAAGCGGCAACTCATCGAGCGCGACGAAGGCCGAAGGAATCATGTACTCGGGCAGCCTCTCTTTTAAGAAGCGCCGCCACGCGCTCGTCAGAGACGCGCCCTCCGCGCCCGCGACGACGTAGGCGACGAGCCGCACATCGCCCGGCGCGTCCTCGCGCGCCACGACGACCGACTCGCGCACCGCCTCGTGCGCGGCGAGCGCAGACTCGATTTCGCCCAGCTCGATGCGAAAGCCCCTGACCTTCACTTGATGGTCGATGCGCCCGAGGAATTCGACCTCGCCGCCGGGCAGGAAGCGCGCCAAGTCGCCCGTCCGGTAAAGCCGCGCGCCCGGCGCGTGTGAAAAAGGATGCGGGACGAAACGCTCGGCCGTCATTTCTGGTCGGTCGAGATAGCCGCGACCGAGTCCGACGCCGCCGATGTAAAGCTCGCCCGCGACTCCGACGGGGACGGGCCGAAGCTGCGGGCTGAGGACGTAAATCTCCGTATTGGCAATCGGCCGCCCGATGGGCACGACGCGCCGCCCGCCGTCGCGCTCGCAGGCCCAGAAGGTCACGTCAACGGCCGCCTCCGTCGGCCCGTACAAGTTGTGCAGCTCGACCTCGGGCAGGAGCGCGAAGAAGTGCTCTTTGAGTTCGTAAGATAGCGCCTCGCCGCTACAGATGACGCGCCGCAGGGACGGCAGACGTGCAGCGTCCGCATGCGACAAAAAGGCGTTGAGCATCGATGGGACGAAGTGCAGCGTCGTCACACGCTCGGCGGCGATGACGTTGGCGAGATAGGCGGCGTCCTGATGTCCGCCCGGCCTCGCCATCACGAGCCGCGCGCCCGTCATCAGCGGCCAGAAGAACTCCCACACCGACACGTCGAAGCTGAAGGGCGTCTTCTGCAACACGCAGTCGGACGCCGACAGGCCGTAGGCCGCCTGCATCCACAGAAGGCGGTTGACGATGCCCTCGTGTGTGTTCATCGCGCCCTTCGGCCGCCCCGTCGAACCCGACGTGTAAATCACATAAGCGAGATTCGCGCCGCGCACATCGGCCGACGGGTTCGCATCGCCCTCGCGCTCGATTTCATCCCACTCGTCGTCGGGACAGATGACGGCCGCGTCGTGCGCGGGCAGCACGCCGAGCAAACTCTTCTGCGCCAGAAGCACGGAGAGCCGCGCGTCTTCGAGCATGAAGGCGAGGCGCTGCGGCGGGTACGCGGGGTCGAGCGGAACATACGCGCCGCCGGCCTTTAAGACGGCGAGCAGGCTGACGACCAGCCCCGTCGAGCGTTCCATCAAAACGCCGACGCGCGACTCCGGCCCCACGCCCCGCGCGCGCAGGTGATGCGCCAGCTTGTTAGCGCGACGATTCAACTCGCGGAAAGTCAACTGCTCGTTTTCCGAGACGACGGCCACGGCGTCGGGCGTGCGCGCGACTTGCTCCTCGATGAGGCGATGCAGCGGCACGTCCGACGCATAATCGACGCGCGTGTCGTTCCACTCGACGAGCAGTCGTCGCTCCTCGCCGGCCGTCAAAATCGGGAGCGCCGAAAGTCGCGTGTGCGGGTCGGCGACGACGCCGCGCAAGAGCGTCTCGAAGTGACCGGCCATGCGCTCGATGGTGGCCGCGTCGAAGAGGTCTGTGTTGTACTCGAAAGAGGCCGGGAGCGCGTCGCCCGCCTCGGTCATCGAGAGTCGCAAATCGAACTGCGCGACGCGCTGCGTGAGCGCGACGGATTCGAGCGTGAGGTCGTCGAGTCGCACGCGCGCGCCCGCCTCGCCCAGAGCCAGCGCGGCAATGCCTTCCTCCTTCAACAGGTGCGCCTGTTGCAACACGAACATCGCCTGAAAGAGCGGCGAACGGCTCGCGTCGCGCTCCGGCTGTAGCCTCTGCACGAGCAGCGCGAACGGGTAGGCTTGATGCCTGTAGGCTTCGAGCACGGTGCGCCGCGTGCGTCCGAGCAGTTCCGCGAAACTTGGGTCGCCGGACATGTCGGCGCGCATCACCAGAGGGTTGACGAAGTAGCCGACCACGTCGGAAAACGCCTTCAGCTCGCGGCCCGCCGAGGGCGAGCCGACGGCGAAATCTTCCTGCGCGGTGTAGCGATAAAGCAGCGTCTCGAAGGCCGCGAGCAAAAGCGTGTAGAGCGTGACGTTGCTTTCGCGCGCGAGCGACTTGAGCCGCCGCGTGAGTTCGGCATCGAGCCTGAAGGCGTGCGACGCGCCGCCGTAAGTCTGCACGGGCGGGCGCGGGCGTTCGGAGGGAAGATTCAAGGCGGGCAGCGCGCCGCCCAACTGCCGCTGCCAGTATTGCCACAGACGCTCGCCCTCCGGCCCTTCGAGCATCCGCATCTGCCAGCGCACGTAGTCGCCGTAACGCGCGCGCACGGGCGCGAGTTCGGCCGCCGCGCCACGCCGCTCCGCCTCGTAGAGCGCGCCGACCTCCTTTAAAAGAATCGCGAGCGACCAGAAGTCGACGACGATGTGGTGCGCGACCATCAGCAGGACGTCTCCCTCGCCGCCGGGACGACGAAGCAGCCTGACGCGCAAGAGCGACCCCTCGTCGAGTTTGAACGGGCTGTGCGCTTCAGCGCCGAGCCATTCGTGTGCGGACGCCTCGCTCCACGTCGAGGCATCCACCTCCGCGAAATCAAGCGGCAGCTCTTCATGTACTAAACGAACGGGGCCGTCGCCGTCGGCGGGGAAGGTCGTGCGCAGAGCCGGGTGGCGTTCCATCAAAGCTCGGAACGCCCGCCGCATCGCGTCGGCGTCGAGTTCGTTTAAAACCCGGACGGCCGAAGCGACGTTGTAGACGGCGCTCTGCGGCGACATCCGGTGAAGAAACCAGAGCGCCTGTTGTCCGTATGAAAGCGCGTCGGCCCGCGCGCCGTCCGCGTCGCTCGTTAAGGCGAGCGGCGGCGCTTCGTCCCGGAGTTGAAGGTGCGCCTGCGCGGCCAGCTCGCGGATGCTCAGGTCTTGCAGGAAGCCGACCATCGGAAGGTTCACGCCGAGCCTCGACTCGACGGCGTGCGTCAACTCGACGGCCATCAGCGAGTCGGCCCCATAGCGTGTGACGGGCTGCGTGGTGTCGATGAGCGCGGCCGAGATTCCCAACTTCGACGCCAACTCCGCGCGGATAAACTCCGCAATCTCTTCGACGCTCCGAAGCGCGGCCTCTTCCGGCGAGGAGTGCGCGACGGTCTCGGCCGTGTCCGCGTCGTCGCGCCACTCGGCGAGCGCTTGAAACTCACCGGACAGAAACATCTGCCTCGCGCGGCCGCGTTGTAGCTTGCCGCTCGAAGTCTTCGGCACTCCGCCCGCCTTCACCAGCACCAACGCGCGCGGCCGCGCCTCGTGCTCCTCCGCGACCGCCTGAAGGATAGAGCCGAAGACTTCCGCATAGTCGCCGGCCGCGCGGTGATTGACTTCATGCACGACCACGAGACGCTCTTCGCCGTCCGCTTCGACGGAGAAGGCGACGCCGCCGCCGGGCCTGAGCGCGTTGTGACTCTCCTCGGCCGTGCGCTCGATGTCGTGAGGGTAAAGGTTGCGCCCGCGAATGATGAGCAGGTCTTTGGCGCGGCCCGTGATAAACAGCTCGCCGTCGTGCAAGAAGCCCAAGTCGCCGGTTCGCAGAAACGGCCCTTCGCCGGTGTCGGCGAGGTACGCGCCGAAAGTGCTCGCGGTCTCTTCGTCGCGGTTCCAGTAGCCCCGCGCAACGCTCGGCCCGCGCACCCAAATCTCACCCACCTCATCGCCCGCGCATACGTTTAGACTCTCCGTGTTGACGACGACGACCTTCTGGTCGAGCGCGAGGCCGCCGCATCCGACGAGGACTTGCCCGCCCTCGTCCGCCGCGCCCTGCTCGCGCACGCGACCGCTTTCAAGTGCGTTCTTCTCGACCGCTTTGACGACGGGCGGCCCGGCCGCCTTCTTTCCGGAAACGAGCAATGTCGCCTCGGCCAACCCGTAACACGGGTAGAAGGCTTCGCGACGGAAGCCGGACGACGCGAACGCTTCGGCGAACCGCTCAAGCGTCGCGGCGCGAACGGGTTCCGCGCCGTTGAAAGCGACACTCCAACTGCTCAAGTCGAGACGCGCGCGCTCGTCCTCGCCGATTTTTCGCGCGCACAGGTCGTAGGCGAAGTTCGGCCCGCCACTGGTCGTCGCGCGGTAATCCGAAATGGCTTGCAGCCACCGCGAAGGCTTTTGGAGGAACGCGACCGGCGACATCAAAACGCAACGCCCGCCGACGTAGAGCGGTTGAAGGACGTTTCCGATCAACCCCATGTCGTGATAGAGCGGGAGCCAACCGACAATCACAGACTCCGGGCCTTGACCGAACGCGCGCCGAATCAACGCCTCGTTGTGAAGGAGATTGCCGTGGCTGACCATCACGCCTTTCGGAGCGGCCGTCGAGCCGGAGGTGTATTGCAAAAAGGCGAGCGTCGAGCCGTCGATGTCGGGTTCGCGCCATTCATCCGCCGCGCGGATGTCAATCTCTTCAGACGATATCCAACGCAGCCCACGCAGCGCGGGCGCTTCATTCAAAAGATTCTTAAGGCGCGCGAGGACGTGCCCGGTCGTCAGCGCGGCGGCTGCCCGCGCGTCTGCGACGACGGCCTCAAGGCGCTGCTGGTGTCGATTGAGGCGCGGAGGGTAGGCCGGGACGGCGACCGCCCCCGCGTACAGACAACCCCAGAAAGCGGTGATGTATTCGAGGCCCGGCGGGTAAAGTAAGAGCACGCGCTCGCCGCGCAGATTAAGTTTCTGCAACCAAGCACCAATGGCTCGCGCCCGTCGCTCAAGTTCGCCGTAGGTCAGTTGCGACTCTTCGCCCTCGCCGTCCCGCAGGAAGGTGAAGGCCGTTTGATTGGGCTTCTGCGCCGCCCTCGCCTGAAGGAGTCGAATCAGGTTGGCGAAGTCATAAGCCTCCCCCGCGAAGTACTCGGCGGAGATGCGCGTGCTGGTCGAAGACATAAGTGGAAATTAACGCTTCGGAAGCTCGCCGAAGGCTAATCCTTCGGCAAAGCTTCGTAAGCCGCCACGGGCGCGTGCAAACTTTTGCGGGCCGCGCTCAACTCGAATTTTGAAGGGGCTGAGGAAGAAGAGTAGGGAACTACTTTAAGAGAATGGCGTCGGCTTGATAAAACCGGGACGGGATTACGGACAACCTTCGTGGAAGCCTGCGGGCCGCCGCTCGCTCGCACGTCTCAACGGCCGACAAACCGGCGGACGCTAAAAAGCAAAGCTACCGCACGTCGAGTTTTGGACTCAACCTTATAGACGGCGCTCTGCTGTCCCGATGTAACTGTTGCCGAGTGAAAAATCGAACTCGTTACCGCTCGCCAGAAGCTAAATTTGACGCCTTCCGTGACGCCTACTCATGGCAATATCACTCTAAATTTTCTGCGCCCCGAACCGCCCGACTCGCCTCGACACAAAAGCACCGGCGTTTGTTTACGACGCGAGATCGAGAACTCTTTAGTTGTCGCTGGGGGCAGGTGCGATGATACATTTTTTCGGATACGTGTCAACCCATTCGTCGTACCGGACGCATACCTTCGACATCAAAAAAAAGCACGAGCGGGCCTTCGCCCTCACGTGTCGAAACGCGACGAAAATGCTCGCCGCGAGTGGACGTGGGCCGCGCCTTTAACATGTAAATTGAACTGTTGTTTGAGTTTTTGCATCGCGGCTTAAATAACCGTGCGCCATCATTTTCTAGTGTGTGTCGGGTCTTAAAAAGGCATCCGAGAAACGGTTGACTTCTACGAATAAATGTATATACTCCCTTCTGCCCCAAAGCTCAGACATATATATTTTTTTAGCCCCCTCACATTACTAAGCCCCTTATTTTTTTGAACTGGACTTATTGTCCTTAACTGGTTTAGGGGTTGAAAAAGGGTCGTGATTAAACACCTCTTCCCTCACTCTCTAGCTCCAGTCATTACTCACAGTCATGTTTTACTCAGCGATTAAAACCAGAGCGTGGCGGCCGGCATCTCAGGAGTTATCATTGCGTCGTTGCGAAGAGTCTTACGCGATCGGAGAAGTCATGAGGTAGTCCGT
>DASUNL010000361.1:0-3009 GCA_036277175.1 Pyrinomonadaceae bacterium
GGCAGGACGAGTCGTACACGCACGCGGCCGCCTCGCAGGAAGCGGCCTCACTCTACGAGCACTGCGCGCGCGCCCTCGACCGCAGCCTCGCCGTCGGCCGGCACGGCCTCCCCCTCATGGGCTCGGGCGACTGGAACGACGGCATGAACCGCGTCGGCCACGAGGGGCGCGGCGAGAGCGTCTGGGTCGGCTGGTTCCTGCACACCGTGCTCGAATGGTTCGTCCCCGTCTGCGAGGCGCGCGGCGACGCGGCGCGCGCCGACACGTACCGGGAGCATTTGACGAAGCTCAGGCAGGCGCTCGAAGCCGAGGCGTGGGACGGCGACTGGTATCGCCGCGCCTACTTCGACGACGGCACGCCGCTCGGCTCCGCGCAGAACGACGAGTGCCGCATCGATTCCATCGCGCAGTCGTGGGGCGTCATCTCGGGCGCGGCCGACTCGCACCGCGCGCACCGCGCGATGGCCGCCGTCGAGGAGTACTTAATTCGTCGCGGCGACGGACTCGTCATCCTGTTTACGCCTCCCTTCGACCGCAGCGCGCTCGACCCCGGCTACATCAAGGGCTACGTGCCGGGCGTGCGCGAGAACGGCGGGCAGTACACGCACGCCGCGCTGTGGGTGCTCATCGCCTACGCGCTCCTCGGCGACGGCGACCGCGCGGGCGAACTGTTCTCTCTGCTCAACCCAATCAGTCACGCCTCGACGCGCGCGGGGCTTCACAAGTACAAGGGCGAGCCTTACGTCTGCGCGGGCGACGTCTACGCGGTGTGGCCGCACACGGGGCGCGGCGGGTGGAGCTGGTACACGGGTTCGGCGAGCTGGATGTACCGGGCGGGCCTCGAATACATTTTGGGATTCCGTCTGCACGAGGGCACGAGACTTTCGCTTGAGCCGTGCATCCCGCGCGGCTGGCGCGAGTACGAAATCGAGTACCGCCACGGCTCGACGCGCTACCAGATAAAGGTCGAGAACCCTTACGGCGTCTGTCGAGGGGTGCTTGCGGTCGAGCTTGACGGCGTCGCGCAGGAGGGAACGGAAGTCAACTTGGTTGACGACGGCGAGCCTCACCGCGTCCGCGTCGTCCTCGGCGAGCGCGCCGAGCCCGCGCCCGAAGAGTCGAACGAGAACAATCAGCAGCAGCAACAGCCGCGCGCGGAGGCCGCGAGCGGCGGCGCGCAGAATTTTTGAGGGGCGCGCTCGCGTCAACTCCGCCGCGCGCTCGTCCTCTTCTCAGCGCAAAGGCTCGAAGTACTTGTCCACATAAAATCTTTCGGTGAAGTAGCGTCTTTGCCAGCGCGGGTCGAGGCGGTCGAGCAGCAGTCCCTCGCCCGCGCCGAGCGGGTAGAAGGCGACGCGCTTGTACTCGTCGAGTCGGAGCGTCGTCAGCTCTTCGACGAGCTTGCGCTTTATCTCGTCGGCCGTCTCGCGGAAGGGCCGGAAGTCACGAAGCGCGCGGAACTGTTTACTTGGACGGTGACGCCGCGCCGCCGCTTCCGCGATGCGATACTCCGTGTAACGCGACATCCCCTCCTGCCACACCTGAAACGAGAAGTAGCGGAAATCTTCGGGCGCGAGCATCGCCCCGAATGCGCGCCGCGCCGCGACGTACTCGGCGAGACGCGCGTCGAAATCCCTCTTACTCCCGGCCCGCAAGGCGGCGGCCAATAGGCGGCTCATCGACTCGAAACGCTCTTTCACTCTCGCGTCCGCGTAAGGGAAGGCGTAGTTGAGCATCCACATCCCGGTCTGGTCGCCGCGCGCGAGTTCGAGCGCGGCCACGTCGCGGTAGTAGTCGGGTCGCGAGTATTGCAGTTGATGAAAGTGCTCGTGGAGGACGGTGACGACCCACGGCGTCGAGGTCTTCTTCGCGGTCTTCTCGGCCTGTCCGATGACGATTGTGGGCACGCCGCCGAAGGGGAAGGTGGCGAGCAGAGCCGGGTCAAACGTCCGCTTGCGAAAGTAGACGTCGCTTCGCAAGAGCGCGTCGTGTCCGGCGGGCGCGAAGTCCTCGGGCGGTCGCGGGTGGCGGATTAAAAACTCTTGCTCGCCGGTGATGAGGAGGACGGCGAAGGGCGCGTCGGGCCAATCTTTCCAGACGCGGCGGCCCAAGGTTTCGCCGATGCGGAAGGCTTCGGCGAGACGCACGCGGTCAATCTCGGGCACGGCCGGTTTCTGTTGCGCGGAAACGCTTCCAGCGAAGAGTAGGAGCGCGAAGACGGCGGCCGACTTGAGCTTCATACTCTCAATTTACGATTCGGCGTCGTGGCGTTCCAGATTTTGCACGCGCGCGCCGCCCGTCACGAGGGCTTCGGGTAGAAGGCGCGGAGCGAGTTTGTGTAGACCATGCGGAGCGGCCACTTGCGCTGGAAGACGGCGGGCGGCTTCGCGCCGACGGGGACGAGCATCAGGCTCTGCTTGGACTCCGCGCCCTCGAAGCGGCTGTCGAACTTCGTGTCGAAGAAGTAGAGGTAGGGCGCGACCCACGCGAAATACTTTTCGGCCGACGCGCCCGAGAGCGAGTCCACGCCCAGACGCTTCTCGCCGCGCGCGAGCGCGCGTTGCAGCTCGACGGCGTTGAGCGGACGCCCTTTGAGCGTCGGTATCACGTCGAACTGCCCGTCAACCATCACCCACTTTTTCAGGTCGGCGAGATAAGCCTCAGCGACGACGTGGCCCGCGCCCGACTCGCGCGTCTCCGCGTCCTCGGTCTTGAGCGCCAAGACGCGCGCAGGGATGCCGACCGAGTTGAGCGCGCCGCTTAAGACGACCGCGTACTCGACGCAGCGGAAGCGTTTGCCCTCGGCCGCCTCCCGCAAGATAGAGATGGGGTCGGGCTTCTGCGGCTCGTTCGACCCGTTGTGCTCCCAGCGCGAGCGCACCCAACGGCTGACGGCGCGCACGCGCGCGTAGTCGCTCCGCTCTCCGGCCACTACACGGTCGAGCGCGTAAGCGTCGCGCAGACGCTTCAGATAAGCGTCGCCCGGCGAGTGACGCACGAAGGCTTGCG
>DASUNL010000362.1:0-23349 GCA_036277175.1 Pyrinomonadaceae bacterium
AGGCGGGCGAGGCCGCGCAGCCCCGCACCATCGAGGCCAAGGCCGAGACGAAGGAGGCGAAGGGCACGAAGACGGCTTCGGCCTAAAGCACACCGACGCCTCGCCAGTGAGACGGGCGGCCGTCGCCCCGGCGACTCGACACGACGCGGCGACGGCCGCCAAAGCTTTTTCGGAAAAGAGAAGAGATGCGTCTAGATCGTTTCACGCTTCGCGGTCAGGAGGCCGTCCAGTCGGCCATCGAGGCCGCCGAGCGCAACCAGAATCAGCAGGTCGAGCCGGAGCACCTCCTGCTCGCGATGCTTGAGCAGCCCGAGGGCGTCGTGCGCCCCACGCTCGGCAAGATCGGGGCCAACGTGCAGGTCGTCTTAAACGACGTGCAGGCGGCCATCGGTCGACTGCCGAAGGTGCAGGGCGGCCAGCAGTACTTCAGCCCTCGGCTCAGTCAGATTTTCACCGCCTCGCAGAAGCACGCCGAGGCGATGAAGGACGACTACATCTCGACCGAGCACCTGCTGCTCGCCATCGCCGACGAGAAGGACGGCGCTTCGGGGCGCATCCTCCGCCAGCACGGCGTCAACCGCGAAGACCTACAAAAGGTCATCGACCAGATGCGCGGCGGCGCGCGCGTCACCGACCAGAACGCCGAGGCCAACTATCAGGCGCTCGCCAAGTACGCCAAAGACCTGACCGAGCTTGCGCGCCAAGGCAAGCTCGACCCCGTCATCGGCCGCGACGACGAAATCCGACGCACCGTCCAAGTCCTCTCGCGACGCACGAAGAATAACCCCGTGCTCATCGGCGAGCCGGGCGTCGGCAAAACGGCCATCGTCGAGGGCTTGGCGCAGCGCATCGTCTCGGGCGACGTTCCCGAAACCTTGCGCAACAAGCGCCTCGTCGGCTTAGACCTCGGCTCGATGCTCGCGGGCGCGAAGTATCGCGGCGAGTTTGAAGACCGCTTGAAGGCGGTTCTCAAAGAGATTGAGAACGCGCAGGGGCAAATCGTCCTCTTCATCGACGAGCTGCACACGCTCGTCGGCGCGGGCGCGGCCGAGGGCGCGATTGATGCGTCGAACATGTTGAAACCGGCGCTCGCGCGCGGCGAGTTGCGCTGCGTCGGCGCGACGACGCTCAACGAATACAAGAAGCACATCGAGAAGGACGCGGCGCTTGAGCGTCGCTTCCAACAGGTCTACGTCGGCGAGCCGACGGTCGAGGACACCATCGCCATCCTGCGCGGACTGAAGGAACGCTACGAGGTGCATCACGGCGTCCGCATCAAGGACTCAGCCATCGTCGCGGCCGCCACGCTCTCGCACCGCTACATCACCGACCGCTTCCTCCCCGACAAGGCCATCGACCTCATCGACGAGGCGGCGTCGCGCCTGCGAATCGAAATCGACTCTCTGCCCGTCGAAATCGACCAGCTCGAACGCGAGATAATGCAGCTCGAAATCGAGCGGCTGGCGTTACAGCGTGAGGAGGACGAACGCTCCAAGGAGCGCCTGCGCGACATCGAGCAGCGCGTCGCCGACCTCAAGGAACGCTCGTCGGCGATGAAGGCCAAGTGGCAGTCCGAGAAGGACGCCATCAAGCACATGAGCGAGGCGAAGGACGAGCTTGAGCAGTTGAAGCTGCAACTCGAACAGGCGCGCAACGCGGGCGACCTCGGCCGCGCTTCCGAACTTCAGTACGGCCGGATTCCCGAACTCGAACAGCGACTCGCCGCCGAGCAGGCGCGTCTCGGCGAGGTGCAGAAGGACGGCGTCATGCTCAAGCAGGAGGTCGACGAGGAGGACGTCGCGCAGGTCGTCTCGAAGTGGACGGGCATCCCCGTCTCGAAGATGCTCGAAGGCGAGATGCAGAAGCTCGTCACGATGGAGGACAGGCTGTCGAAGCGCGTCATCGGGCAGGACGAGGCTCTGACGGCCGTCGCCAACGCCGTCCGACGCGCGCGTGCCGGACTCCAAGACCCGAACCGCCCCATCGGCTCGTTCATCTTCTTAGGCCCGAC
Organism: Pyrinomonadaceae bacterium; assembly: GCA_036277175.1. Taxonomy (GTDB): domain Bacteria; phylum Acidobacteriota; class Blastocatellia; order Pyrinomonadales; family Pyrinomonadaceae; genus DASQDT01. The sequence goes on from DASUNL010000362.1 coordinate 2,012, forward strand.
CGGCGTCGGCAAAACGGAGACCGCGCGCGCGCTCGCCGAGTTCATGTTCGACGACGAGCGCGCGATGATTCGCCTCGACATGTCCGAGTACATGGAGAAGCACGCCGTCGCGCGCATGATCGGCGCGCCTCCCGGCTACGTTGGCTACGAAGAGGGCGGGCAGTTAACCGAAAGCGTGCGGCGTCGCCCCTACTCGGTCGTCCTCTTCGACGAAATCGAGAAGGCGCACCCGGACGTCTTCAACGTGCTCTTGCAGATACTCGACGACGGGCGGCTCACCGACTCGAAGGGCCGCACCGTCGACTTCAAGAACACGGTTCTCATCATGACCTCGAACCTCGGCAGCCGCGAGATACAGGAGTTGGAGGGCGACGAGTCGGCGATGCGCGACGCCGTGCTCGAAGAACTGCGCTCACACTTCAAGCCGGAGTTCTTAAACCGCGTCGACGACGTGGTCATCTTCCGGCAACTGACGCGCGAACAGATTAGCGAAATCATCGGGGTGCAGCTTGAGCGCCTGCGCGCGCTGCTCGCCGAGCGGCAAATCAACGTCGTGCTCGAAGACTCGGCGAAGCAGCTGCTCGCGCGCGAGGGCTACGACCCGCTCTACGGTGCGCGCCCTTTGAAGCGCGCCATCCAGACGCTCATCCAGAACCCGCTCGCGTCGAAGATTTTGCAGGGCGAGGTCGCGCCGGGCGACACCGTGCGCATCGCGACGGACGGCGACGCGCTGCGCTTCACGACCGAGGCCGAAGCCTCGGCCGTCGGGTGAGGTCTGAAGATTTAAAGTCCGGCCGCCGGAAGGAGAACGACGATGAGAGGTTACGCTTCTTGCATGACAGGCCCGCGCGCGTTCGCTCTGCCCTGCGCGCCCCTGAAATTTTCCGTAAGGAGACGAAAGATGCCGAGACACACTTGGGAGCCGGTGAGGGATTTGATGACTTTGCAGGAGCGCATGAATCGTCTGTTCGAGGACGCGGCCGTGCGCCGCACGCGGACGGGCGAGGACGAGGACGAGATTGAGCGCGCCGACTGGATACCGGCCGCCGACGTCTACGAGAGCGAGACGGAGTTCGTCATCGTGCTCGACCTGCCCGGCGTCGCGCGCGAGGGTCTCGACGTGGGGCTTGACGAGAACCGCCTGACGATTCGCGGCGAGCGCGTGAGCGCCGAGGAAGAGGGCGTGGCGCGACGCGCCGAGCGCCCGGCCGGGCGTTTCGTCCGCAGCTTCACTCTGCCCGAGACGGTCGAGCGCGAGTCGATTACGGCCGACTACAAGGACGGCGTGCTGCGCCTGCGTCTGCCCAAGCGTCGCGAGCAGCAGCCGCGCCGTGTGGAAATCAAAGTGCAGTGACGAGTGACAAGTGACGAGTGACGAGTTAAAGTCAGTCCGAAGTTTTTATTCAAAGAGGGCTTCTTAACTTAGTCTCGGGTCTCAGGACTCGCGACTTGCCTTGCTCGTCATTTGTCACTCGTCACTCGTCACTGATTCATTATGGTTTTTAGGAGGGGGAATAAGCGTCGTATGGAAGAGAAGCTCGCGGCCGGTGCGGCCGCACGGGCGGAGGGGCAGGAGTCTGAGCCGGAGGAGGCGACGCGCGTCCGCGTGACCGACCGGCGGCGCGTACAGATGGACGACGCCGAAGGCGGCGCGCGCGCCGAAGCCGCTTCCGACGCGCCGAACCTGCGTCCGAGTTACGTCGAGGAGTTGGAGGCGCGCACGCGCGCGGCCGAGCAGAAGTTGCACGACGTGCAGTCGCGCTTCGAGCAGGTGCGCGCCGAGTTGCGGCGCGAGACGGACGAGACGCGCCAGCGTCTCATGCGCTCGGCGCAGGAGCGCGCCGACCGCGAGAAGGCTTCGTTCGTCGCGGCGCTCCTACCGGTGATAGACAACTTGCGTCGCGCCGTCGAGGCCGCCGAGGGCGGCGGCTCGAAGGAGTCTCTGCTCGACGGTCTGCGCGGCACAATCGGCGGCTTCGAGAACGCGCTCGCCGCTTCGGGCGTGGAAGCCATCGACGCCGTCGGCCAGCAGTTCGACCCGGAGCAACACGAGGCCGTGGACACGACCGAGGTCGAGCCGGAGCGCGAAGGGCAGGTCACGGCGCAGTACAGCCGCGGCTACCGCATGGGCGGGCAGCTTCTCCGCCCCGCGCGCGTCCAAGTCGGCCGCGCGCGCGCGGACGCGACACAGGCGGCGACGGAGTAAAGCTGATTGCTGAGTGCTGATTGCTGACAGCTATTCTATTAAGGAGAACCTAAGTGGCAGCGAAGGATTTGAAGTTTCGGGAGGACGCGCGCGGGGCGATGCTGCGCGGCGTTAACATCTTGGCGAACGCCGTGCGCGTCACGCTCGGGCCGAAAGGGCGCAACGTCGTGCTCGGCAAAAGGTTCGGCTCGCCCGTCATCACGAAGGACGGCGTGACGGTCGCGAAAGAGATCGACCTTCACGACAGGTACGAGAACATGGGCGCGCAGATGGTGCGCGAAGTCGCCGCGAAGACCAACGACACGGCGGGCGACGGAACGACGACCGCGACCGTCCTCGCCCAAGCCATCTTCCGCGAGGGCGTCAAGAACGTCGCGGCCGGCGCGAACCCGATGCAGTTGCAGCGCGGGCTGCAACTCGGCGTCGAGCGGGCGGTCGCCGAGCTTGAGAAGATGTCGAAGAAGGTGAAGGGCAAGTCAGACCTCGCCAACGTCGCGTCAGTCTCGGCCAACAACGACCGCGAGATAGGCGAGCTCATCGCCGAGGCGATGGAGCGCGTCGGCAAAGACGGCGTCGTGACGGTCGAAGAGTCGCGCACGCTCGAAACGGAGCTCGACATCGTCGAGGGCATGCAGTTCGACCGAGGCTACTTGTCGCCTTACTTCGTCACCAACCCCGACCGCATGGAGTGCGTGCTCGAAGAGCCTCTGATTCTCATCCACGAGAAGAAGATCGCGGCGATGCGCGACCTCCTGCCCGTGCTCGAACAGGCCGTGCAGCAGGGCCGCCAGCTTCTCATCATCTCCGAGGACGTGGAGGGCGACGCGCTCGCCACGCTCGTCGTCAACCGCCTGCGCGGGACGATTAAGGTCTGCGCCGTCAAAGCTCCCGCCTTCGGCGACCGGCGCAAGGCCATCCTCGAAGACATCGCGGCTTTGACGGGCGGCCGCATCATCACCGAAGACCTCGGCATCAAGCTAGAGCACGTGACGGCCGACGACCTCGGCACGGCCAAGCGCGTCATCGTCGACAAGGACACGACGACGGTCGTCGAGGGCGCGGGCACGCGCTCGGCCATCGAGGGGCGCGTCGCCTCGATTCGCGGGCAGATAAACGAGTCGACTTCCGAATACGACCGCGAGAAGTTGCAGGAGCGTCTGGCGAAGCTCGCGGGCGGCGTCGCGGTGATTCGCGTCGGCGCGGCCACCGAGACCGAGATGAAGGAGAAGAAGGCGCGCGTCGACGACGCCGTCAACGCGACGCGCGCCGCCGCGCAGGAGGGCATCGTGCCGGGCGGCGGCGTCGCCTTGGTGCGGGCCGCGCGCGCGCTCGAAAAAATCGAGGATTCGGACGGCGACCTGCGCACGGGCGTGCGCCTGCTCCGTCGCGCGATGGAAGAGCCGCTCCGGCGCATCGCCGAGAACGCGGGGATTGACGGCGCGATCGTCATTGCGCGCGTCGAGGAGTCGAAGGGCAAGCTCGGCTACAACGCCGCCAACGGCAAGTACGAAGACCTCGCGGCCGCCGGCATCATCGACCCGACGAAGGTCGTGCGCGCGGCGCTCCAGAACGCGGTCTCGGTCGCGGGGCTTTTGCTGACGACCGACGCGGCCGTCACCGACGCGCCCGAGCCGAGGAAGGCCGCCGGGCCGCCGATGCCGGGCAGCCCGGAGTACGACGAGTTTTAAGGCGTTCGACTTGTAAGCCAAGGGGGTTTGGAAGAGCGTTCGACCGTGCGATGCGGGGCCGCCGTGCCGCGCATCACGGCGAACGCTCTTTCGCTCTTCACGATTAGGTGCGGAGGAAGTGGCTAGAAACTTGCTACCGCGGCTGTGGTAATATCCTTTTGTGTCCTGAAGCGCGACGCGCTTTAAGAAGCACAACGGGAGCGTGCACACCTCGCATCTAACGAATGCCGAACGCGCGGCGGCGGGCCAGTTGAAATTCAGCCGTTGGAAACAGAGTTTCGCCGCCGGGCGTATTTTAATCAGAGGCTGAAACCCGGAGACTCAGACGAACGTCGGGGCGTACAGTCTCCGGTCAGTTAGAAGGGGAAGCAATGGTAGATTTAGGTACTTATAAAGACCGCTTCGCAGAGAGCGGTCAGAGAGTTTTTGAGCACGCCCTATCGGAGTCCCGCCGCCGTGACCAAAACTACATCGCGGTGGAACACATTCTTAACGCCTTGGCCTCGGAGGAGGCCGAACTCTTCAACTCGATGATGCGCGACCTCGCGCTCGACCCGCGCTCGGTCAAAATCGTCATCGAGAAGCGGCTCGACAACACGCGCTTCCAGCACGTCAACAAGGGGGTGCGCATCGCGCCCGAGACCATCGAGCTTTTCAAGAAGGCGATGGAGCGAGCGCGCGCGCAGGGGCGCAAGACCATCGAGGCGACCGACCTCTTCATGGCCCTCTCGCAGGACGAGCGGAGCGTCTTCGTCGGCGTCCTGCGTAACCTCGGCGCAGCGCCCGAGTCAATCGTCGAGCAGGTGCGCGCGCGCGTCCGCACGCGCGAGCAGGAGGACGAGCAGTACCGCAAGAAGTTCGAGCTGCCGCCTTACCTCAAGCACTTCGGCGTGTCGCTTAACCGCTTGGCGCGGGCCGACAAAATCCCGCCGACCATCGGCCGCGAGCGCGAGATACAGCAGATGGTCGAAATCCTCTGCCACCGCGAGCGCGCCAACTCGCCGATGTTGGTGGGCGAGCCGGGCGTCGGCAAAACGGCCGTCGTCGAAGGACTCGCGCGCCTAATCGAGCTTGAGCCTGAAAAAGTCCCGGCCCGCCTGCGCGGCTCGCACGTCGTGCAGTTGCAGATGGGCGGACTCGTCGCGGGCACGATGCTGCGCGGCATGTTCGAGGAGCGCATCAAGGGCATCATCGACGAGGTCAACGAGCGCGAGAACCTGATTCTCTTCATCGACGAGGCGCACACCATCATCGGCGCGGGCGCGGCGCTCGGCACATCGAGCGACGCGGCCAACATGTTCAAGTCGGCGCTCGCGCGCGGCGAGATGCGCATCATCGGCGCGACGACCCTGACCGAGTACAAGGAGTACATCGGCGAGGACGAGGCGCTCGCGCGCCGTTTCCGTCTCGTCAAAGTCGAAGAGCCTACCATCTCCGAGACGCGCGAGATTCTCTTCGGCCTGCGCCCGCGCCTTGAGCGCAACTACTCGGTGACCATCTCCGACGACGCCATCAACACGGCGCTCGAAATGGCCCCGAAGTACATACGCAACCTCCACCTGCCGGACAAGGCCATCGGGTGGCTCGACACGGCGGCCGTCAAGGTCGAGATTAACGAGCCGGAGGCGATGGTCGTCAAGCCGGAGCACATCATCGAAGTCATCTCGCAGGAGTCGCGCATCCCGCGCGACATGATTTACCGCGACACGGCCGACCGCTTCGCCGTGATGGAGGACGACCTCTCGAAGCGCGTCATCGGCCAGAAGGAGGCCATCCGCGCCGTCGCGCAACGCCTGCGTCTCAACAAAGGCCCGCTCAAGGAGTCGCACTACAAGCCCGACGGCGTGCTGCTCTTCCTCGGGCCGACCGGTGTCGGCAAGACCGAGCTTGCGAAGGCCGTCGCCGAGCTGATGTTCGGCGACGACGAGAAGATGGTGCGGATTGATTTGTCGGAGTACGCCGACGGGACAATCGGCATCGAGAAGCTCATCGGCATGCCGCGCGGCATCGTCGGCAGCGAGCGCGGCGGCATCCTCACGGAGCAGTTGCGCGAGAACCCTTACACGGTTCTTCTGCTCGACGAGGTCGAGAAGGCTTCGCCGTTTTTGATGAACCTCTTCCTGCAAGCCTTCGACGAGGGCTGGCTCACGGACGGGCGCGGCAAGAAGGTCTATCTCAGTGACGCCATCGTGATTATGACCTCGAACTTGGGTTCTGAGAATTTCAAGAAGTACGAGAAGCCGTTGGGCTTCGGCACGAAGTCTCTGGGCGACATCAAGGCCATCAAGGGCGACGTGATGAAGGCCGCCGAGCAGCGTTTCTCGCCGGAGTTCCGCAACCGCATCGACGAGATCGTCGTCTTCTCGCCGCTCACGATGGACGAGGTGCGCGACATCGCGCGGCTCTACCTCGCGAAGCTGTGCGCGCAGATGGAGCGGCAGGCCAAGCTTCTGGAAGTGACGCCAGCGGCCGTCGACCTTCTGACCGAGAAGGGCTTCAGCCCCGCCTACGGCGCGCGCTTCCTCAAGCGACACATCGACGAGAAGGTGAAGCTGCCCATCACGGCGATGTGGAAGACGGGCGCGCGCTTCCTCGTGGACGCGGCCGACGGCGACATCACGATTCTCGCCGTCGAGCCTACGGCGAGCGGGCTTAACTAAACGCTCGCGCTCGGGCGACGCTTCTTAAACGGACTCGCCGCGAGCGAGTGACGAGAGGATAGACGAGAGGGCTTCGGGCGACTTTAAAGCCGAAGCCCTCTCGTCCGTCGCAGCGCGCGCAGTTTATTTCTCTCCTCCCACGTTTGAAAAGAACCGCGATGAGAAACGGAATCCTCCTCCACTCCGGCGCGCGCGCCGTTGCGCTCGCCTCGCTCCTAATCTTTCTGACGGCCGCCGCGACCACTCGCGCCGTCGCGCAAGCCCCGTCCGCCACGCCCGCCGCGACCCCGGCCGCGACGCCCGAAGAGACGCTCAGCGTCACGGAGACGCCCGACCGTCGGCTTCCCGCCCTGACGTTTCCGAAGCCCGACCAGAAGGCCCAAGACGTCTTGACCCGCGCCGTCGAGGCGATGGGCGGGCCGGCTTACGCCGCCGTCACCACGGTCGTCTCGCGCGGCAACTTCACGCCCTACGCCGACGGCATCGCGACCGTCCCCATCCAGTTCACGGACTACCTCGTCTTCCCCGACCACGAGCGGACGGAGTTCAAGGGCAGCGCCCTTCGCAGCGTCGAGACCTACGCGGGCGAGCGCGGCTGGCTTTACGACGGGATGAAGCTCACCATCAGGGACGCGACGCCCGAACAGATGCGCAACTTCCGCATCGTCATGCGGACGAGCATCGACAACATTTTGCGCGGCTGGTGGGTGATGCAGAGGGCGGCGCTGACTTACGTCGGGCGTCGCGAGGCGGGCCTCGGTCGGCGCAACGAGGTGGTGCGACTCACCTACCCGGACGGCTTCTCGGTCGAGTTCGAGTTCGGCGCGAGAGACGGGCTGCCGTCGAAGGTCATCTACCGCAAGCCCAACGCCGAGGGCGAGGAGGTCGAGGAGGAGGATCGCTACGCGCAGTTCCTCAACATCGGCGGAGTCGTCGCGCCCTTCGTCATCGACCACTTCCGCGCCGGCACGCAGACGAGCCGCGTCAACTACCAGACGGTCGAGTTCAACCGCCCCGTCCCCGACGCACTCTTCGCGCGACCCGCCGACGGGAAGACTTTCAAGTACTGAGCCGCCCCGGCGCGGCAAGTAAAAAGGGCGGCCCACTTTCGGGCCGCCCTTCGCTTTCACAGGATGAGTAGGCGCGCCTCAGGGGTGCTGCCAGACCGAGCCGTCGGAGTAGAGGACGCGGACGAGGACGACCGACTCGGAGTAGGGCGAGTGGCCCTTCTCGTCCAGCGCGCCCGCGCTCACGGTTCGGGACGGGGGGCTGAGGGTGAAGACCGACAGCTCCTTCTCCTTCCCCGGTTTGATCTTCTCCTCGCTGGTGAACTGGTGTCGCGCGACCACGCCCGCCGTCGTCGGGTCGACGAAGACATAGTCCCAGTCGACGGCCTTGATCGTTCGCTCGCCCGTGTTCTTGAGCCGAACCTTGTAACGGTAGCCGAAGCGGCTCCGCTCGCCCGCGCCGGGCTTTTTGGTGGCGTCGACGCCGGTCGCCTTCTCAATCACCTTCGCCCGGTTCTCCCTGCGGCCCACCTCGCCCTTGCGGCCCGCGTTACGCGCCAACTGCATCTGCCGCTCGTTATCGAGTCGCGCAATCATCACGTCGAAGGGCTCCGGCCCTTGCCCCCTATTCTCCCAGCCGGGGATGAGTTCCTTGGCCCAGCTCTGCTTGAGGACGACGACCCCGTCGGGCGCGGCGGGGAGTTGCTGCTGTTGCTGAGCGCGGGCGGCGGCTACCGACACCGCGAGCAGGAGTAGGGACATCAAAACTCTCTTCATCAGCTCCCCCTTTTCTCGGCCGCGTGAGTGCGGCGTAATTATACTCCCGGCGCGCGTGCCGCCGGTCAAATTTTCGTCACGCCCGCGAGCCGGGGTAACAAAAAGGCACCCCGGCGGCGGGGTGCCTTTCAAGAGTCGCGCGGCCCCTTGCGAGGGCCGCGCGGGTGAATGCTCGCGCCCGCCTAGAAGCTGTACTTCAGGCTGAGCGTGATGGAGCGGTTGCCCCAGTTGTTCAGGTTGCGCCCGAAGTCGGGACTCGACAACAGGTTGACCGGCCGCCCGTAGGAGTCCTGATTGAAAGCGTTCAGGAAGTCGGAGCGGAAGATCAGGTAGTGGCCTTCCCACGGCATGAAGATTCTCTTCTGCACGCTCAGGTCGGTGTTGTAGAAACCGGGAGCGCGGAAGGTGTTCTTGCCGAGGTTGCCGTTGCCGAGGCCGTTGACGAGCGGCGTGCCGGCCGTCGTCAGAGGCACGATGAACTGGCCGCCGACGAGCGGACTCGTGAAGGTGCGGAAGTCGCCCGTCACGGGGTCGAGCTGAAGGGTGCCGTTCGGGTTGAAGTTCGGGCGGTCGCCGCCGCCGCCGTTGCCGTTGGTGTCAACGCCCGTCAGGATGGTGAAGGGCTGACCCGACTGGCGCTGGATGATGCCCGACAGTTCCCACCCGCCGAAGACCTGCTTGCCGAAGCCTTCGTTGAAGAACGCGCCGCCCGGCGTCGGAATCTCATAGATGAAGTTCGCGACAAGGCGGTGCGTGCGGTCGAAGGCCGACAGGCTCTTGTCGGCTTGGACGTTGAAGAAGTCCTGCGGGATCTGCGGCGAACCGCCCGTGATGGCGGCGACGCCGAGCGACTCGTCGTTGTCCGAGATCAGCTTCGAGAACGTGTAGGCGATGCCGAACTGGAGGTTGTTGGTGAAACGCTTGTTGAGCGTCACGAAGCCCGCGTTGTAGTTGGCGTGCGAGTCCGTGGCGATCAGGACGCGCGAGCCGAACTGCGGGAAGATGCGGCGCGCCTGAAGACTCGGAATCGAGTTCGGGTTCTGCGTCGCCTGCACGGTGGCGATCTGGGCGGCCGTCAGCACGGCCGGGTTCGCCTGCAACTGGTTAATCTGGTTCTTCGAGCGGCTGCCGGTGTAGCCGATCTCCATCACGTAGTCGCGCGCGAACTCGCGCTGCCAGCTCAGGCTGAAGAGCTGCGAGTACGGGTTGACGGCGTTCTCCGGCGTGTTGACGTAGGTGGCGAGCGGGTTGAAGACGGCCGCGCCCGTCGTCGGCGCGACGTTCGGGTAGAGGTCCTGCGTCGCGGGCGAGACGATCTGCCCGACGACGACGCGCGGGAAGTTCGACCCGTTGACCGTCAGGATGTTGTAGAACATCACGTCGTAGGCGATGCGGTAGCCGCCGCGGATGCTCGACAGCCCGTCGCCGAACATCGCCCGCAGGAAGCCGCCCTCGGGGCGCGGGCTGTAGGCGAAGCCGAAGGCCGGCGCGAAGTTGTTGTTATCGCGGCGGGTCGGGCCGGGGACGAGCGCCGCGAGGCTCTCGGCGTCGGTCGCGCCGAAGAAGCCGAACGGCGCGTTGGCCGTCTCGTAGCGGAGGCCCATGTTCAACGTCAGGTTCGGCGTCACGCGCCAGTCGTCCTGCACGAAGTAGAACTGCTGGGTCTGGCGCGCGTCGAACGAGGCGGTCTGGAGCGCCTGCGAGAAGGTGTTGGCGCGGTTGTTGATGAAGTCCTGGAAGTTGTTGAAGGCGAACGTGCCCTTCGAGTCGAAGGCCGCAATGTTGTTGAGCTGGAGGCGGCGGATGTCGACGCCGAACTTGAGCGAGTGGTCGCCCGCGAGCCACGACAGGGTGTCGGAGAACTGGTAGCTGTTCTGGATGCGCCCCTGCGGGAAGTTCGCGAGGCCGCCGACCGTGAACAGTCCGGCGATGGTGGCCGTCGGGCTGGCGGGGTCGTTCTCGGGGAAGCCGAGGTTGCGGCGGATGAAGGAGAAGCGGAACTCGTTAAGGACGTTGGCGCTGAAGATGTGCGTCTCCGAGAGCGCCAAGTTCTGGTCGAACACCGCTTGGTCGCCCGCGAACTCGGAGCCGAAGGCGAGGTTCGAGATGACGTTGACGTCGACGGTCTTGTTCGAGATGTAGCGGCCCGTCAGGTTGTCGTTCGAGCCGAGCTGGTGGTCGATGCGCAGCGTGTTCGTGTAGTAGTCGGCCGGCTGCGAGATGCCGACGTTGGTCTGGCCGGTCTGAATCGCGACGCCGTTGACGGTGACATTGGTCAGGTTGCGGAACTGCGCGCCCGACCCGAAGACGGTCGTCAGGAAGCCGAGGCGCGAGAGCACGGCGGCGCGGCTGGCGGCCGACTGGCCCGGCCCGAGCGGCACGCTCTGGAGGGCGGCGAAGCCGGCCGGCGTCGGGATGCGAACCGTCCCGCCGAGGCCCGCGCCGGTGCGCGTGCGGTCGCCCTGGAAGAGGTAGAAGAAGAAGGTGCGGTTGCGGCCGTCGTAGGCCCAGATGTCGTCGTCCTGCTCGCGCGTGCCCGGCACGAAGTTCGGGATCATGATGGGGCCGCCGATGGCGAAGCCGAACTGGTTGCGGTTGAAGCGCGCGGGCTTCTCCAGCCCGGCCGCCTTCTCAAGGTTGTCGAGGGCGTTGAGGCGGCTGCCGCGGTAGTAGTCGTAGATGTCGCCGTGGAAGTCGTTGGTGCCCGACTTCGTGATGACGTTGATCTGCGCGCCGGAGTTGCGGCCGAGCTCGGCCGAGTACGGGTTGGTCTGAATCTGGAACTCGCCGACGGCCTCGGCCACCACGTCGGTCGTCGAGATGGTGACGCTCAGGTCGTTGTTGTCAGACCCGTCGATGGTGAAGTTGTTGTTGCGCGCGCGCTGGCCGTTGGCCGAGATGCCGGTCGAGCCGGGGGCGCTGAAGACGTTGGGCGAGAGCAGCGCGAGGTTGTTGACGTCGCGGCCCGCGCCGAGCGGCAGCTCTTCGACCTGACGGGCCGTGACCGTGAGTCCGACCGTCGGGTTCGTCTTGTTGAGCGCGATGGCCTCGGCCTGCGTCGTCACGTCGATGGTCTCGACGACGCCGCCGGCCCGCAGCTCGGCGTCGAAGGTGGTGTCGAGCGAAGGCTGAACGACGACGGCGCGGTTTTCGAGTTTGGAGAAGCCGGACTTCTCGATCGTCACGGTGTAGGTGCCGGGTTCAAGCGCGCCGACGCGGTAGAAGCCCTCGTCGTCGGTCGTCGCGTCGCGCGTGATGCTCGTCGCGGCGTTGATGATCTTGACAGCCGCGCCGGGGATGGCGGCTCCGGCCTCGTCCTTCACCGTGCCCTGGATCGTGCCGCGCGTGAGCTGCGCGTGCGCCGGGGTCGCCGTAAAGACGAGGGCGAAGAAGGCCGCCATCAGCATCAGGGCTGAACTGATAGCAAAAGAGCTTTTCTTCATTGTCCCTCCGTTAAATTCTGTCTGTGATGGGGTATCCGATGGTCGGGAATGAATCTTCAGGAGATTCAACAACTTGACATGAAAGTTGCGATACCCGTAACAGCAATCAACATACCACGCGCGGGCGCTCGCGCGGGCGCGTTCAAATCGTTGATTTTACTTACAATTCCGCGCCGCCCCGACGAGCTACGGCTCGCAATTTTCCATATTTCTGGAATGGCAATTCATTTTTTTGAAGAATGAGAAGAAGGAGAGGCCCGCGCGCATGAGCCGCGCCGGAAGAGTCTCGCCGCCGGGACGCCGCCGTCAGACTTTGCCGGCGGTCGTGTCGGCCGTGCGCTCGGCCGCCGTCGTCTCGGTTTCGCGGGCGCGCGGCGGGCGTCGAGGCTCCTCCCGCCCGGCCATCCGCGCGAAGAGGTTTTCGTAGCAATCGACGACGTACTCCCAGTCGTAGAAGCTTCGGACGCGCTCCTGCGCGCGGCGGCGGTAGGTGTTGACGACCGAGCCGTCGCGCAGGACGCGCTGGAGACGCGCTTCGAGTTCTTTGGCGTCGGCGTAAGGGATGGCGGCGTCGCCGACCGCTTCGAGGTTCTCGGGCGTGGCGAGCGTCAGGACGCAGTTGCCGAAGCCCATCGCTTCCAAGAGCGCCGGGTGCGTGCCGCCGACCTCGGTGGCGTGGACGTACAAAAGAGCGTTCTGCTGGAGAGCGCGGTAGGCGTCGCCGAAGACGAAGCCAGTGAAGACGATGCGGCGGTCGCGTCGGGCGAGGGCGCGCAGGCGGTTGATGTACTCCTCGGCGTAGGGCGCGTCGCCGACGATTAAGAGTTTGTGCGGCGTGCGGACGCGCTTGAACGCCTCGATGACCATCGCCGCGTTGTTCTCGGGTTCGAGCCGCGAGACGTAGAGTACGTAGCGGTTCGGCTCGACGCCCCACTGCGCGACGGCCTGACGGTCGAGGCGTCGCTCGACCTCCGCGCCGTAGGCAATCATCGTCGAGCGCGCGCCGTAGCGAGCGAGGTAGTAGTCCTGTATGACGCGCGCGTCCGTCACCGTCTCGTTCGGAAGCCAGACGGCCAGTCGCTCGGCCAAGTGGTAGTAGCCGCGGCCCAAGCGATTCCACTTCTTGCGCTTGTGTTCGAGTCCGTCGACGTTGATGGCGACGGGCGTGCCGGCGGCGCGCAGAAGGGGCGCGAAGGGGGCGTTGGCGGCGTTGCAGATAAGCGCGGCGTCGAAGCGCCGGAGCGCAGCCGCGTGGAGCGAAGAGATGAAGGCGTGGACGACCGTGTCGAAGTACTTGTGGCGGATGGTCGGGAGCACTTCGAGGCGGACGCCCTTGTATTCGAGCTGGCGCGGCGAGACGTAGTGGGCGCGGCAGTAGACGGTGACATCGTGTCCGCGCGCGACGAGCCGCGTCGAAAGCTGCTCGGCGAAAGTCTCGAACCCCCCGTAACTCGCGGGCACCCCCCGCGTCCCCAAGATCGCTATTCGCATCAGCCCCAAATGCTGAGTGCGGAATGATGAATGACGGATGAAAGACAGGTTGCCTTCATCCGTCATTCATCATTCCGCACTCATCACTCCTCCCGTGGCTCTGTGGTAAGCCTCAAGTGTCAGACTCGCCGTCCGACGCCAAGTGAACAGTCTGGCGCGGGCGAGGCCCCTCTCGCGCAGGGCCTCGCGCAGCGCGGCGTCGTCAATCAGACGCTCGACGGCGCGGCCGAGCGAGTCAGTGTCAAACGGGTCGACCGTGAGCGCCGCGTCGCCGACCACCTCGGGCAGGCTCGTCCGGTCGCCCGTTAAGACCGGCGTGCCGCACGCCATCGCTTCGAGCGGCGGCAGGCCGAAGCCCTCGAAGAACGAAGGGTAGACGAAGCAGAGCGCCCCCGTATACAGTGCCGGCAGGTCTGACTCCGATACGTAACCCGTAAAAGTCGTGTGCTCTCGGACGCCTTCGGCCTCGACGGCCCGCAAGGTTTCTCCGTAAAGCCACGCGCGTTTTCCGACGAGCACCAGTCGCGGCAGATTATCTCGTCGCCGCCGACGGCGCAAGTCGGCGTAGGCGCGCACCAGCCGGACGAGGTTCTTGCGCGGCTGAATCGACCCGACGGCTAAGATGTAGTCGCCTTCCAGCCCGTAAGCCGAGCGCACGCGCCCGACTTCTCCGGCCGACGCGGGCCGAAAGACGGGCGAGGCGGCGAGCGGAATCACACTGAGTCGCTCGGGCGCGACGCCGTAGGTCTCGACTAAGTCGCGGCGCGTGTGCTCCGAGGGGACGATGAGGTGCGCGGCGCGTCGCGCGGTCTGACGAACGGTGAGGCGAAGCTGCGCGCGGCCTCGGCGCGTGAAGGTCTCGGGCAGGTGCTCGAACGAGAGGTCGTGGACGGTGGCGACGACGGGGCACGGCGCGAACGGCGGCGCGGTGTACTGTACGTGCAGGAGGTCTGGGCGCGGCCGTCGGCGCAACTCGCGCGAGAGCGTCAGGGGGATGCGCACGAGGGGCGTGTGCGGGAGCGTGCGGCGCACGTCGAAGTTCGGCCAGCGTCCGTCGAGCGCCTCGACCGCCTCGCGCCTCGTCACGTAGAGCGTGTAGCGGTTGCGGCCGTCGACGGCGGCCAACGCCTCGACGAGACTGCGGACATACGTCTCGTTACCGGCGAGGCCGGTTCCGACGGCGTGCGCGTCGATGGCGATGTGCAAGGGCTTGCTGCTCCCCTCCGTTTTTGCGTCGGGGCCGTGCTTGCGGGGAGTGGCCGAAGTCTGACGCGCGCGAGTTTACCGCACGCGCTCGCGCCGGGTGAAGTAAACCTACTCCACTGTCACGCGCGACCCGCGTGCGAGTTCCCTACTCTTCACTCTCTCGCGCGGTCGCGCGCTCGACCGCGTTGGCGTCCGCACCGATGCCGGTCGCTTCGTCGGCCGACGCCTCGGGCAGGACGCCGCGAAAGCTCCGTCGGTGGATGCGGCACGGGCCGCGCTCGCGCAGAGCCGAGTGGTGCGCGCGCGTGCCGTAGCCGACGTGTTGGGCGAAGCCGTAGCCGGGGTGGATTTGGTCGAAGACGCGCATCAGGCGGTCGCGGAAGGTCTTGGCGATGACGGAGGCGGCGGCGATTGACGCCGAGACGGAGTCGCCGCCGATGATTGATTGCTGCGGGAGTTCGGACTCTTTGAGCTGCACGGCGTCGATGAGCAAAAACTCGGCGCAGGGGCGCAGACCTTTCAGCGCCTCCGTCATCGCGCGCCGCGTGGCGAGGAGGATGTTCGTGCGGTCAATCTCTTCGTGTGAGACGAGGCCGACGGAGAAGCAGACGGCCGTGCGGCGAAGCTCCGAGGCGATGCGCTCGCGCTGAAGGGGTGAAAGTTTTTTGGAGTCGTCAAGACCTTCGGGGAGTGGCGCGGCAGGGTCGAGGATGACGGCGGCCGCGACGACCGGCCCGGCCAGTGCGCCGCGCCCTACTTCGTCGAGACCGGCCACGAGCCGGTGGCCGCGCGCGCGCGCCTCGTCCTCGAACTTCGTGCAGATGGTCGAGACTCGCTTCTCGCGCGCCATAAACGATGTGACGAGTGACAAGTGACGAGTGAAGAGCAAGAGGTTTTTAACTCGCCACTCGTCACTTGTCACTCGTCACTGTAGTTTTACTGCTTGCTCTTGCCGGAGGCCGACGCGCCTTGGGCCTGACCGCTGCTGCCGGTCGAGGCGCGCGTGTCGCGCTCGCGGATGCGCGCGGCCTTACCGCGCAGGTTGCGCAGGTAGTAGAGCTTGGCGCGGCGGACGCGCCCGCGCCGCGTGACCTCGAAGCGCGCGACGACGGGCGCGTGCAAGGGGAAGATGCGCTCGACGCCGACGCCGAAGCTCGTCTTGCGCACCGTGATAGTCTCGCGGATGCCGCTCCCTTTGCGCGCGATGACGACGCCCTCGAAGACCTGCAGGCGCTCCTTCGTCTCCGACTCCTTGATGCGCACGTGGACGCGCACCGTGTCGCCCGGCTGAAAGTCCGGGATGTCCGTGCGCATCTGCGCTTTCTCGACCATGTCTAAACGGTTCATGATTTCACCTCTAACAAAGCTCTCAGCAATCAGCAGTCAGCCATCAGCTTTTCTGTCGCTGATAGGACAATCAGATTCAGCCGACGCTTAAACTTTAGAAAGGAGTTAAAGCTGAAAGCTGAAAGCTGATTGCTGACTGCTATCAAAAAACTTCATTCCGACTCGCCCTCGCGCCCTCGCGCGCGCTCGTAAAGGTCGGGGCGGGTGCGTCGCGTCTTCTCGACGGCGCGCTCCTCGCGCCAGCGCGCGATGTCGGCGTGATGCCCGCCGAACAAAACTTCGGGGACGCGCATCCCGCGAAACTCCGGCGGCCGCGTGTAGTGCGGAAAATCCAGAATCCCCTCGGAGAAGGATTCGTGGACGGCCGAAGTCTCGCTCCCCAACGCGCCGGGGACGAGCCGCGTGACGGCGTCGACGAGGACGACCGCCGCAGGCTCTCCGCCCGACAGAACGTAATCGCCGATGGAGACCTCGTCGGTCGCCAGAAACTCCGCGACGCGCTCGTCCACGCCCTCGTAGCGCCCGCAGATGACGACGACGTGAGCAGCGTCCGCCAACTCCGAGGCCAACGCTTGGTCGAGCACTCGCCCCTGCGGCGACATGAGCACGACGCGCTTGCCCGCGTCGCGCAAACTCCGCGCTTCCGACGCGCCCGTCAAAGACTGCACCGCCTCAAAGATCGGCTCGGGCTTTAAGACCATCCCGTCGCCGCCGCCGAACGGCCGGTCGTCGACGACCTTGTGCCGGTCGTGCGTCCAACGGCGCAGGTCGTGCGCGACGATTTCTACAAGGCCCGCCTCGCGCGCGCGCCGCACGATCCCGTAGTCGAACACCGCGCCGAAGAAGTCCGGAAAGATCGTGATGATGTCAAAGCGAAGCATCGTAAATCGTGAATCGTGCAATCGTAAATCGTGCGGACGGCTTTCCTCGATTCACGATTTACGACTTACCATTTACGGCTCTAACAGTCCTTCCGGCGCGTCCACGCGGATTACTTTGCGCGCGGTGTCAATCTCGACGCAGATGCTCTCGGCGAGCGGGACGAGGTGTTCGCGCCCACGTCCATCGTCGATGATGAGGACGGGAGCCTCGCCGCCCGTGCGGAGCAACTCTTTGACCTCGCCGAGAGCGCGCCCCTCGACGGTCTCGACGCGGCAGCCGACTAGCTGCCACTCGTAGAACTCGCCCTCTTCTAGCTCGACCGCCTCCGATTCGGGGACGGCCAGCTCGCAGCCGACCAAACTTTGCGCCGACTCGGGCGAGTCGTAGTTTTCAAACTTCAGCACGACGCGCGTGCCGTGCAGCCAGTGGCTCTCGACCGCGAGCCGCTCGCGCGCGCCCGTGGGCCTCACCGCAATCAACTCTTCGAGCCACTCGAAGCGTTCGGGGAAGTCGGTCAGAAGGTCGGCCGCGACCTCGCCGCGAATGCCGCGCGTCTTGACGATGCGCGCGACGGCGACCAACTCGACGCCCGCTAAATCGTCGGCGTCGTCCGCGCCGCCCGCCCCGTTCGTGTCGCCCGCTTCCGCGCTCATTCGACGATTTCGAGGATGAAGCGGCGGCGATGCTTCTCGCTCGCGGCGTGGAGCAAAGACCGTATGGCGCGCACGGTGCGCCCCTGCCGCCCGATGAGCTTGCCCACGTCACCTTGCGCGACGCGCACCTCGATGATCGTCGTCGTGCGGTCGCGCTCGACCTCGCGCACGTCCACCGACTCGGCGTCGCTGACGAGCGACTTGACGATCAACTCGACGGCCTCTTTCATCGCGTCCTCAAGTCCCGACTGTCGGGTTTTACGCCGCCGGCGCGGCGTCGCCGCCGGCCGCGGCCGCCTGCGTCTTCGTCTGGCTCTTGATGAGCTGGCGGACGGTGTCGGTCGGCTGCGCGCCGCGCTCCAGCCAGTAGTTCACGCGCTCAATGTCGAGGCGCACCTCGGCGGGCTGGCGCGTCGGGTTGTAGAAGCCGACGTTCTCGATGTACGCGCCGTCGCGCTTCGACAGTTTCTCCTTAACGACCACGCGGTACGACGGGCTTTTCTTCGCGCCCATGCGCATCAATCTGATTGCTAACATTCAACCTCCAGATAGCTTTCAGCCATCAGCTTTCAGCATTCAGCCGGACTCTTAAAAAGCTGAACGCTGAGCGCTGATTGCTGACAGCTTATTTCCTTTTCTTGTGTCTCGGTTTCTTCCTGAGCTTCTTGCGCGCGGGCGCGCCGGGTAGCGCGCCAGCCGCCGAGTCGCCGCCGTCGCCCGCGCCGCCGCCCATCATGGCGGACATGTCGGGCATGCCCATCATCCCCGCCATCCGACGCATCATGCGACCCTTCATGCCGCCTCCGCCGCCCGACGCGCCGCCGAACAGCCCCGCGCCCGACATCTGCCGCATCATCTGCCGCATCTCGACGTACTGCTTGATGAGTTGGTTGACCTGCGCGACCTGCGTGCCCGAGCCGCGCGCGATGCGTCGCCGACGGCTGGCGTTCAAAATCTTGTGGTCGCCGCGCTCCTCCTCGGTCATCGAGTCGATGATGGCCTCGGTGCGCTTCAGCTCCTTCTCCATCTGCTCCGACTGCTCTTCGTCCAACTGCGGCATGCCGAGGCCGCCGAGGAGTTGGTCGGGCAGAAGCTTCATGATCTTCGAGAACGAGCCGAGGCGTTTGACCTGCCGGAGCTGGCTGCGGAAGTCGTCGAGCGTGAACTCGTTCTTCTGCAACTTCTGAAGCTGCGCCTCGGCCTCCGACTGGTCGACCTTCGACTGCACCTCTTCGATGAGCGACAAAACGTCGCCCATGCCGAGGATGCGCTGCGCGATGCGCTCCGGGTAGAACGGTTCGAGCGCGTCGTATTTTTCGCCGACGCCGACGAACTTGACGGGCTGCCCCGTCACCTGCTTGATCGAGAGCGCCGCGCCTCCGCGCGCGTCTCCGTCCATCTTCGTCAGCACGACGCCCGTGACGCCGATGCGGCGGTGGAACTCTTCGCCCGAACGCACCGCGTCCTGTCCCGTCATCGCGTCGGCGACGAAGAGAATCTCCATCGGCCGCGTCTCCGACTTAATCTTGACAAGCTCTTCCATCAGCTCGTCGTCGATGTGGAGTCGTCCGGCCGTGTCAATCAAAAGCGTATCGTAGCCGACAGTTTGCGCGTGGCGGAAAGCCTCGCGCGCAAGCTCGACCGCGTCGTTCGACTCGGGCTTCTCGAAGATGGACTGGCCGGTCGCGCGGGCGATGACTTTAAGTTGCTCGCGCGCGGCCGGGCGGTTCACGTCCGTCGAGACGAGCAGGGGCTTGCGCTCCTGATTCTGCGAGAGCCAGCGCGCAATCTTGCCCGTCGAGGTCGTCTTGCCCGAGCCTTGGAGGCCGACGATCATCACGACGTTCGGAATCTGCTTCGTGAAGACGAGCCGCGACGACGTGCCGCCCAAAAGCTCGACCAGCTCGTCATAAACTATCTTGACGACCTGCTCCGAAGGCTTCAACTCCTGCCAGACCTGCTGCCCCTCGGCCTTCTCCTTGACGGCCGCGATGAAGTCCTTGGCGACCTTGTAATTGACGTCGGCTTCGAGGAGCGCCATGCGGATTTCGCGCAGCGCGGCGTCGACGTGCGCGGGCGTCAACACGCCTTCGCCGCGCAGGTTCTTGAGCGTCCGCTTCAGCTTGTCGGATAAAGACTCGAACATCGCTTATACAGATGGGGCCGGGCCGTCCAGCCGAAAACAAGGATGATAAGCGGCGGCCCTAAGTGGTGTCAAGGAAAGGGGGATGGAGGCGGGCGGGCCGCCGTCGCGGCGCGTCGCGCGACTTCGGCGTGTTGGGAATCCTCCGCCCCTTTCCGCGTTAGTCTGGTAGGAAGAACAGTCAAGACTTCAACCGTCTACGAGTCGCGCCAGCCGTGACACTTTTGTGAGTCGCGCCGGGGTATTTGCCGCCCCGCGCGGCGGACTGTTCCTCCCTGTAAAGACACACTCTCTCCCCCGCAAGTTCGCCCCCGAACACCTTTAACCTTGTCCCTTGCCTCGGAGGTTTCATCATGGGTTCTCTTTCGCGTCCGCTCGTCGCCGCCATCTTCGCCTGCGGCCTGTTTCTTCTCTCCGCCCCGCACGCCCCGGCGCAGACGCCGCCCGTGCAGCCCGGACAGTTCATCATCAGCGAGTTGCGCTTTCGCGGCCCCGCCGGTGATGAAGACGAGTTCATAGAGTTTTACAACAACACCGATGCGGAGATAGTCGTCGCGAGCGTTGACGGCTCGCCCGGCTGGGCCTTGGTCGCCGACGACGGCGTCGTGCGCTTCGTCATCCCGAACGGCACACGCATCCCCGCGCGCGGCCACCTGCTCGCCGCCAACTCGGACGGCTACAGCCTGACCGCCTACCCGGCCGGCGACCCGGAGTTCATCATAGGCGTCCCCGTTACGCCGGTCATCGGCCCGTCGGACAGGCGGTTCGAGCCGCTCGCGCCGGAGGACGGAAACATCGGCGGGGAGGAAGAGACGGCGGCCGCGAGTCCGTTCGGCACCGCCACGCCCAACGTCACTTACGACGTCGGCATCGACGACTTCGGCGGCGTCGCGCTCTTCACCTCGACCGTCCCCGCGCAGCAGACACTCGCCAACCGCCTCGACGCCTTCGGCTTCACGCCCGTCCCCACACTCTATCGCGAGGGGGCAGGCAAGCCGACGACCGGCGTCAGCGAGCGGGAGGCTTCCTACTACCGCGACCTGCGCGGCAACCTGCCGAAGGACACCGACCAGAACGCGGCCGACTTCCTGCTCGTCGGCACGTCGGCCGACACGACGGGCAACCTGCTCGGCGCGCCGGGGCCGGAGAACCTGCGAAGCCCCGTCCAGACGAACGCCGGGTTCGCCGTCGACAACCTCGACCCGCAACTGTCGGCGTCGGGCGCGCCCAACCGCGTGCGCACGACCGCGCCCGTCCGCAACGGCGACCTCGGCACGCTCATCATCCGGCGCACCTTCACCAACAACACGGGGCGGCCCGTCACGCGCCTGCGCTTCCGCGTGATAGACCTCACGACGCTCGGCAGCCCGGCGGTCTGCGGCGCGAACGGCACAAGCCCTTGCGCCGACATGCGCGTGCTCTCGTCGCAGGACGGGCAGGCGAGTTCCCCGAACATCGGCACGGTCGCGGTGCGCGGCGTGAAGCTTGAAGAGCCGCCCGAGCAGGATTCATTCCACGGCGGGGGACTCAACTCAAGCCTGTCGGCCGAATTCATCAACACCCGCACGCCGCTCGCGCCGGGCGAGAGAGTCAACATCCAATTCACGCTCGGCATCATGCGCGGAGGCACGTTCCGCTTCTTCATCAACATCGAGGCGCTCGTCGCCCCGGAGACGGACGAACCCGGCCCGCCGGGCGTCTAGCCGCGCGGCTGCAGACTCGGAATCTCAAATTTGAAATCTGAGATTTAAGATTTGAGATTTGAGATTTAAGGATTGAGGTTTCAGACGGCGGGGCGGCGTTTGATGTCAGCGTGGCTCTCATCAAACGCCGCC
>DASUNL010000363.1:0-4350 GCA_036277175.1 Pyrinomonadaceae bacterium
TTCTCGACCTCGGCGAAGGCCAGGATGTCGTCGAACTGCCGCTTGATCTCCTCGCGCCGCATGCCGAGGAGCGCGCCGCTCAGGTAGATGTTCTCGCGCCCCGAAAGCTCCGAGTGGAAGCCGGTGCCGACTTCGAGGAGCGAGCCGACGCGGCCGTAGAGCTCGATGCGCCCCTCACTCGGCTCGGTGATGCGCGAGAGGATTTTCAGGAGCGTCGATTTGCCCGCCCCGTTGCGGCCGATGATGCCGACCGTCTCGCCCGCACGCACGTCGAAGCTCACGCCCTTGAGCGCCCAGACGCTCTCCTCCTCGCCGCGCCGGAGCATCCGCCAAGGCGCGCGCGCCGCGCCGGCCAGCGCGTCGCGCAAGGTAGCGTAGGACGCCTGCCCCGCGCCGATGCGGTACTGCTTGCCCAAGCCCTCGACTCTGATGATCGGCTGCATCACTAAAACGACTTCAGACGAGGTCGGCGAAAAACTTTTCCATCCGCCGGAACGAGTAGGCCGCAAGGATTAAGACGACGAGCGTGACGGCCGCCGAGACGGCGAGCGCCGCCCACTCGAACTCGCCGCCGAGGAGCGCAGCGCGGAAGCCCGAGACGACGCCGACCGCCGGGTTCAAGGCGTAGACGGTGCGCCAGTTTTCGGGCACGAGGTTTAAGGGGTAGACGACCGGCGAGGCGAACATCCAGAGCTGTATGAGGACGGGGACGGCGACGCCCACGTCGCGGTAGCGCACGTTTAGGGCCGAGGCCCACATCCCGACGCCGAGCGCCAGCGCCGTCACCAAAAGGATGAGCAAGGGGAGCGCCAGAAGCTTCCACGTCAAAGGCTGGCCGTAGTAAATCATCATCCCCGCGAGCACGAGGAAGGCGACGAAGAAATCGACGAGCCGCGCGCCGACGGCCGCGATGGGGATAATCATGCGCGGGAAGTAGACCTTGGTGATGAGGTGCGCGTTGCCGACGAGGCTGTTGCCGCTCGTCGCGACCGCGCCGGAGAAGAACGTCCACGGCAGCAGGCCCGCGAAGACGAAGAGCGGGTAGGGCGCGCCGTCCGAGGGGACTTTCGCGAGCATGCCGAGGAAGATGGTGAAGATGAGCGTCGTCAGTAGCGGCTGCGCGACGACCCAGACGACGCCGAGGGCCGTCTGCTTGTAGCGCACCTTCACGTCGCGCCAGACGAGGAAGTAGAGAAGCTCGCGGTACGTCCAGAGGTCTCGGAGGCCGAGCGAGACGCGGCGGCGGCTCGGCGCGATGACGACCAGAGGTTCTTCCGGGAGTTGGAAGGCCAAAGGCGGGTGTTCTTGCGTGCGGGCCGGGGCGGCTTCAGAAGTGGCGGTCTCGCCCAATACGCTCACGCTTTCCCTGAGACTCATCGAGATTCTTCGACCTCACGCGACCGGCCAGTGCTTCCCTCCCCGCGCGCCCTCCGTCTCCGGCGCTCGGCCGTCCGTAGTCTCCGACACAATGGCGCGTGGGGTTTCGTTTGGCTTCGGCGCGGGAAGGTTTCACAGTCTAGCCGCGCCCCGCGCGGAGCGTCAAGCGAGGCGGCCCGAGGCGAAAAGCGAAACTCCCTCCCCGCACCTTTCGAGTGGCGCGGGGAGGGAGTCGTCGGGTTAGAGGGTGGGCTGTGAGCTTACTTCTTCTGGAGCGGCGTGAGCGGCGTCGCGCAGACGACGCTCACCGTGCCGTTGCCTTCGAGCAGGTTGTCGCCGTAGCTCTGGATGCTCGTGGCGCCGGCGGCGCAGTTGAGGCCGTTGGCGTTGTTGGTGACGGTCGAGCGGCCGATGCGCACCGTGCCCGCCGTCGCCGTGATGCCGTGTCCCGCGTGCCCCTGCACGAAGACGTTGTCGAGGTTGATACTCGACCCGGCGTTCTCAACTCTGATGCCGGTGGCACCCGCCCCCGTGCCGTTAAAGCCGACGTAGGAGTTGCGCATGTTGATGACCGAGGTCGCCGCCCCGACGACGCCGACGTTGCAGCGTTCGACGCGGGTGTTTTCGATGTAGGCGTTGACCGGCCCGGCCGAGTTTGCGATGCGGATGCCCTCGCCCGCGCACTCCTTGATGAACGTGTCCTTGATGGTGATGATCTGGCTGGCGTTGTTGGACAGCTCGACCGAGATGCCGCGGCCGGTCGCGCCGTTGAATTTGGCGATCTGGCAGTCCTCGACGTGGACGGCCTTGCCCGCGATGAAGCGGATGCCGTTGGTGCCGTTGCCCCCGCCGTTAATCGAGAGGTTGCGCAGGATGACGACGGCCGTGTTGGGCGTGGCCGAGAGCGAGTCGTTGACGATGACGCCGGTCGTCAGCGACGCGAGGATCGAGCCGTAGCCTTGGCCCTTCGTGCCCTCGATCATGATCGACTTGGTGATGGTGACCGCGCCGAATCCGCCGGGGTCGAGCGTGCTGATCTCGCCGTTGGCGGCCGTCTTCGAGATCGCGCCGGCGTAGGTCTTGCAGGGGGCCGTGCGGCTGCAGGGGTTGACGTCGTCGCCGACGCCCGACACCCACGTGCGGGTCGCCTGCGCTTGGGCAATGGCAGTCAGGGCCATCATCATGGCGGCCGCCGCCAGAACCTTCTTAGTGAAACCGAACTTGCTCATCACATATCTCCTTTATCGTTGAAGGGTGTTATCGGTTACCCGCCTGACGTGGAGGGCCATCGGGGTCGTCCTTGTACACGCCGCCAGGGGGCCATTAAAGTCGACGGGGGCTTTGGTGGTGTGACCGTTGGGGCGTCTGTAATTCGCAAACAACGAGCCCTCGGGCGAAGCCGTGCGTGAGGTCAAATCAGCCGCATCCAGTGAGGCTAACCGCGAGCATGACATGATGACGAAATTCATACCGAAGGGATGATGAAGGTGCGGGCGCGGTCTTCGCTGTCGGCCGAGTGTCCGCGCGGTCTGTCGTCAGAAGATGCCTTAAGTCATTTAAGGCTGCCGGAAGCTTTTGTCCGTGGCCGCCGTCCTTAACTTGCGTCGACGGGCGGCGCGCGCCGCGAGCCTGAAAACTCCGCGAGGCGATTCAGGGCGTGCTGTGCAAAGGATGAGATCGAAAGAGCGAAAGCGAAAGCCAAAAGGCAGAAACTTGCGCGAACCCGAAATGCGGACGGCACGATAGAACTGTTCCGCTCAAATGTCAAGACTTTGTCGGACGCCCCCGGCGCGCACCCCCGCCCGCGCGCCCCGCGACGCGCGAGGGGCGCGACGACGGCGCGCGCCGCTTACCCTTCGCCCAGTAGAGAGTTGAGGCAGACGCGGCGCGCGCCGTCGGGCGCGGGCGTCGTGTGCAGTTCGCCCGCGTCGAGCCGCGCGTCGATGTCGGCGAGCGCGACGCGGGCGAAGGCGGCGGCCTCGGGCGCGGTGAGCCATTGCGCGTCGCGCTCGCAGGCCGCGCAGTGTTCGTGCGGCGGCGCGAAGCGCCCGCGGATGAGGCGCAGGCGCTGTGTGTCTCTGGTCGTCACTTGCGGCGAGCGTTCGGTTCTCACGTCGCCTCCCGTTGTTATGCGCCGCCGCCTTTTGTTACCATCCGGGCGGTGACGAAATTTGCCGACTCCCCCTTCGTCAGCCGAACGCGCGTATCTTGCCCCGCAGTCGCCCCAAAAGTCTTTAAGGTGGCACCAAGGAATTCCTAAAAACTCCAAAAGCGGCGATGAGCGAACACCCTTCTAAGTTCTACGCCTTCGGCCCCTTCGTCGCGGACGCGCGCCGCCGCCGTCTGCTCCGCGACGGCCGCGCCGTCGCCCTGACGCCGAAAGCCTTCGACATGCTCCTCGCCCTCATCGAGCAACGCGGGCGCGTCGTCGAGAAGGAGGAGCTGCTGCGCATGGTCTGGCCCGACCAGTTCGTCGAGGAGGCGAACCTCTCGGTCAACATGTCGGCGCTACGGAAGGCGCTCGGCGAGCGCGCCGGCGAGAGCCACTACGTCCTGACCGTCCCACGCCGAGGCTACCGCTTCGTCGCCGACGTGCGCGAGACGGACGAGGACGCTTCCGCCCAAAGCTTCGGCGAGGACGACGACGAACGACAGCAGGCCGCGCCGCAGTCGCCTGACGATTCATCAGCGCCGCCCGAGACGCGGACGCCCCGACAGACGACCGAACAGCCTTCCTCCCAAGCGCCGCATTCGACGTCGCCGCGCGCGGCGCACGCGCAGCAACAGCCGACGCCCACGTCGCCCCTGCTCTCTTCGGGGCAACACCTGCGGAGCACGTTCGCGCGCGACGTGCCGAACAATCTGCCGATTCAGTTGACGCCGTTCGTCGGTCGCAAGAGCGAGGCCGACAGCGTCGAGCGTCTGCTCCGTCGCGAGGACGTGCGGCTCGTGACCTTGACCGGGCCGGGCGGG
>DASUNL010000364.1:0-18303 GCA_036277175.1 Pyrinomonadaceae bacterium
GCTACTCCGTGACGGCGCGGCGGGCGTTGACGAAGCCCTTGCCGTAGAACGGGTCGTTGCCCTTCTTCCCCTCGTCGTCGGCCGTCTGGGTGAGATGGGCCTTGAGCGCGCCGAGCGAGATGCCGGGGAACCGCTGCTTAATCAACGCCGCGACGCCCGACACCGCCGGGGTCGCCATCGAAGTGCCGGCGGCGAAAGAGTAGGTGGTCGTGCTCGCGCCCGCGCCGCGGCTCGTGCTCAGAACCATGTCGAAGACCCAGCACTGAGAGACGATGGTGCCGGACGGGACGCGCGGAAGCGCGCAGATGGCCGTGCCCGGAAGGACGAAGTCGCCGCCCGGCCCCGCGACGGTGACGATGGAGTTTCCGAAGTTGGTGAAGGACGAAGGCCGGCGGAAGTTCTGCGCGCCGTTCGGGAAACCGACGGCGAAGCCGACCGGCCCGGTCGACGAGACGGCGATGCCGCTGCCCGACATCGCGGGAACTGACGTGAAGCTGCCCGAGTGGTCGAGGTCGAGGCCGTCGTTGCCGGTCGCCGAGACGACGAGCACGCCTTGGCTGCCCGCGAAGTTGACGGCCTTGTTGAGCTGCGAAATCAACTGACCCGTGCCGGGGCCGCCGCCCTTCGGGAAGGTCGCGCCGAGGCTCATGTTGATGATGTCCGCGCCCGCGCCGCCTTCCGCAATCGGGGTCGAGGCGTAAAGGATGCCCGCGATGACTCCGCCGAACGAGCCACTCCCGTTGTGCAAGACCTTGACGCCGATGATGGTCGCGCCGGGCGCGACGCCGATGGTGCCGAGCGCGTTGTCCTCGGCCGCGACGATGCCCGCGACGTGCGTCCCGTGCCAGAACGTGCCGACGTCCTGATTGAAGGCGAAGCCGGGGACGAACGAGGTCGAGCGCGCGACGTCGAGGTTGCCGTCGAGGTCTTGGTGTGTGCTGTGGATGCCGCCGTCGAGCACGGCCACGCGGACGCCCTGCCCGGTGTAGCCTGCGGCCCACGCCGCCGGGGCTTCGATGGACTGGACGTTCCACTGCGCGTTGATGAAGGTCTCGTCGCCCGGCGTGACGGCCGTCTCTTCGAGCTGCACCTCGCGGACGTTCGGCTGCCACTGCACCATCTGATCCTCGGCCGCGCCCGTGACGGCGTTGCTCGCCGCTACGGCTTGCAGGAAGTTCGGGTTGTCGGAAGTGACGACGGCGACGCCGCTCTTGTGGCTGTAGGTAATCTGGCCGCCGGCCGCGCCGACCGCCGCGTTCTGGTTCGGCCCCCACTGACCGGCGAACACGACGTAGCTCTTCGTCGCGTTGGCGGCCGAGGCGTGGGGCGTCCCGAGGTTGAGGCCGCCCATGATGAGGGCGAAGACGATAAACGAGAGAGACAGGATGAGGGGAAGGGGGGTACGTTTCATGTATTTCAAAGCTCCTCTGTGTGTGTGTCGGGTGGCCGCGCAGAGACGGCGCACGGGTTTTGCCGAGGTGGCGTGAGTGGCAGGCTGCGGCGTGAGCGTCGGACTCTTTCGCCAGCCGGACTGCGTTTTGACGCGGCAGACAATATGTCAAGACCGCCGGGCTGTCAACACGTCGGCGCGGCGGCCGCGAGAAATGTAGCCGCGCTGTGTTATACTCGCGAGTTAAATCCCCCTGTCACTTCCCGTTGCATGGGCCTTTTGGTTTGGAGAGTAGAGTAGACAAGTGAGTAAAGTCTTAGAGATTATCCCGCTCGGCGGAGTCGGCGAGTTCGGGATGAACTGCATGTGTGTGCGCTACGGCGACGAGGTGCTCGTCATCGACGCCGGGATGGGCTTCCCCGAAGAGAGCTTCTACGGCGTGGACGTCTGCGTCCCCGACTTCAGCTTCTTCGACGAGTACCGCGAAGACATCACGGCCGTCATCCTGACGCACGGCCACGAGGATCACCTCGGCGCGCTCCCCTATTTCCTCAAAGAGATAAACGTCCCCGTCTACTGCTCGCACTTCACGGCGGGGCTTGCCGAGAGCAAGCTCGAAGAGCACGACCTGACGGAGAGCGTGCTGCTTCACCGCGTCGAGCCGCGCGAGACGGTCGAGATAGGGGCGTTCCGCGTCGAGTTCATACGTGTCTCCCACTCGCTCGTCGACTGCTTCGCGCTCGCCATCACGAGCCCGGCCGGAACCATCATTCACACCGGCGACTACAAGGTCGACGAGACGCCCGTCATCGGCGAGCCGATTGACCTCCGCACCCTGCGCCGCTACGGGCAGGAGGGCGTGTTGGTGCTCACGTCCGACTCGACGAACGCGACCGTGCCCGGTCGCACGCCCTCGGAGCGCGCTGTCATCCCGGCCTTCGAGGAGATTTTCGCCGAGGCCGAGGGGCGCATCGTCGTCGCCGCCTTCGCCTCCTCGATTCACCGCCTGCAAATCGTCCTAGACGTCGCGCAGCAGTTCGACCGCAAGGTCTGCGTGCTCGGGCGCTCGATGCAGAAGAACGTCGAGATAGCCGACCGCCTCGGCTACCTCGACCATCACGACATGATGGTGTCGCTCAACCAGTCGAAGCAGTTGGACGACACGGAGATTGTCTACCTCGTCACCGGCTCGCAGGGCGAGCCGCGCGCGGCGCTCTCGCAGATGGCGACGCAGTCTTACAAGGGACTCTCCATTGAGGAGGGCGACACGGTCATCCTCTCGGCGCGCATCATACCGGGGAACGAGCGCGCCATCTCGCGCATCATCGGCGAAATCTACAAGCGCGGCGGAAAAATCATCGACGAGAAGCGCCGCCTCGTACACGTCTCGGGCCACGCCTCGCAAGAGGACATCAGGATTATGACCGAGGCCGTGCGGCCGAAGTTCGTCGTCCCCGTCCACGGCGAGTACCGGATGCTCTACCGCCACAAAGAGTTTCTGAAGAACCATGTTGGGCTGACGGACGAGCAGGTCATCCTCATCGAGAACGGCGACGTGTTGGAGTTCGAGGGCGGACGCGCGCGCGTCGCCGGGAAGCGCGAGGTCGGCCGCACCTTCATCGACGACTCGGGCTTCGAGGAGATTGGGCAGGAGACAGTGCGCGAACGGCGGCAGCTCGCCTACGACGGCGTCCTGACGCCGGTCGTCACCGTGAGCGAGGAGACTGGCGCGCTCGAAGTGCCGCCCGAGGTCGTCGCGCGCGGACTCATCGGCGGCGGCGACCTCGGTAACGGCTTCCTCAAGGACTTGCAGCGCGTCGTCACCGAGGCGGTCGAGAGCGCGCCGAAGACGGATCGGCTCGACCCTTCGCTCCTGAAAGAGCGCGTCCGGCTCGAACTCAAACGCTACGTCCAGAAGCAGACCGGCGCGCGCCCCGTCATCGTCCCCGTCGTCGTGCAGGTCTAAGCCCCGCGCGCGCCCGCGACGCGGCGGCCGCAAAACTCCCCGCATGGCTCACACAGACGTTTCGGAAATCCTGCGCCGGGCGAAGGTCGAGGTCGCGCCCGAGACGTTCGTCGTCGCGGGCCTGAGCGGCGAGGAGTGGGCGCGGCTTCTGGAGAACCCGGAACTGAGTCCGCGCGCCGGGGCGACGATGATGTTTCTGCGCGACCGTCACGAGGTGACGCTCGTCGTCGAGGAGGAGGACTGGCGCGCGATGCGCCACGTCGTCCGCGACGCGCGCGTCGAGATGGGCTGGCGACTCCTCACCTTCGACGTGGTGCTCCCGTGGGACTTGGTCGGCTTCCTCGCTCACGTCACAAAAATTCTCGCAGAGGCAGGGGTGTCCGTGGGCGCTTTGACGGCCTTCTCGCGCGACCACCTGCTCGTCAAACAGGAGCAACTCGGCGCGGCGCTCCGCGCACTCGGCCCGCACGTCGCCGAGCTTTGCTGAGAGAGCAATCAGCTTTCAGCTTTCAGCTTTTTGTTTCTGACGAAGGCGGAAAGCTCCGGCGAGCGCGACAGGTTACGGGAAACGATAAGCTGAACGCTGATTGCTGAACGCTGAACGCTTCTTATGGCTTACGACTGGACGAAACAGGTCGTCTTAATCACGGGCGCGTCGTCAGGCATCGGGCGCGCGCTGGCCGTCGAGCTGGGGCGGCGCGGCGCTTCGTTGGCGCTGCTCGCGCGGCGCGCGGAGGAGTTGGCGAAGGTCGCGGCGGAGGTCGAGGAGGCGGGCGGGCGCGCGTTGACTCTGCCGGCGGACGTGCGCGACGCCGCGGAGGTCGAGGCGTCGGTGGCGCGCGTCGTCTCGGAGTGGGGGCGCGTCGATGTGCTCATCGCCAACGCGGGCATCTCGGCCGTGCTCCCGGCCACGGAGCTGAACGCGCGTGACGCGGGCGACATCATCGCCGTCAACGTCGTCGGCGCGATTAACAGCGTCGCGGCCGTCATCCCCTCGATGGTCGCGCGCCGTTCGGGCCACCTCGTCGCCATCTCAAGCCTCGCGTCGTTTCGCGGCCTGCCGAAGTCGAGCGCCTACAGCGCGAGCAAGGCGGCGATGTCGACGCTCTTCGAGTCTCTGCGCGTCGATTTGCGGAAGAGCGGCATCGACGTGACGACCATCCATCCGGGCTTCGTCCGCACGCCTCTGACGGCGCGGCGCAAGCGCCTGCCGTTCCTCGTCGAGGTGGACGACGCGGCGCGCAAGATGGTCAACGCCATCGAGGGGCGCAGGAAGACTTACGCCTTCCCGTGGCAACTCGCCACGGTCGTCCGCCTCCTCAAACACCTCCCGAACGTCATCTACGACCGCATCGCGTCGAACAATAATTTGAGAGAATAGCGTTCAGCATTCAGCGTTCAGCCAAAAACGAAAAGCTGACGGCTGAATGCTGACCGCTGAACGCTTCTTTATCTATGACTTATTTTCAGGCCATCGTCCTCGGCATCGTGCAGGGGTTGACCGAGTTCATCCCCATCAGCTCGACGGCGCACCTCATCTTCGCGAGCCGCGTGACGCAGCTCTACGCCGACGTGCCGCAGCAGTTGCGCGCCGAGCAGACGACCGCCAGCATCGCCGTCATCCAGTTGGGGACTCTGCTGGCCGTCTTCGTCTACTTCGCGCGCGACATCTGGGCCATCACGCACGCCTTCGTGCGCGACCACGCCGCGCTCGTCGCGGGCCGCGCAAGCGCACGTCAGCTTAACGACGAAGCGGAGGGGCGGGGAAGCGGCGGCGGCTTCGTGGGTCGCGCGTGGGCGACGCTTTCTGACGAGGCGCGGCTCGGCTGGCTCGTCGTCATCGGGTCGATACCCATCGGCGTCGTCGGCCTCCTCTTCAAAGACGAAATCGAGGGGACGCTGACGAAGAACCTTTGGCTGATTGCGTCGATGATGATCGGCATCGCGCTCCTGCTCGCGTGGGCCGAGCGTGCGGGCCGACGCGAGCGCGAGATGAAGGACTTGGGTTTGCGAGACGCGCTGGCGGTCGGCTTCGCGCAGGTGCTCTCGCTCGTCCCCGGCGCGAGCCGCTCCGGCTCGACGATGATGGGCGGACTCTTCGCTGGGGAGACGCGCGAGACGGCCGCGCGCTTCTCCTTCCTCCTCTCCATCCCCGCGATTACGGCGAGCGGACTCCTGCAACTCAAAGAGGCCGTCACCAAGCTTCAGCCCTCGGACGCCGCGCCGCTCGTCGTCGCAACAATCGTCGCGGGTCTAGTCGGCTACGCCTCCATCTGGTTCCTCCTGCGCTTCCTGCGGACGCACTCGACGGCCGTCTTCATCGGCTACCGTCTCGTCGTCGGCGCGCTCATCCTCGCGCTCCTCGCCGCCGGACTCGTCTCCCCGCTCGGCTAAACGGGCGGTGAAATCGCCCGCCCGGCCTCGCCGTGGGCGCTCCCGTTCGGTTAAACTTAGCTTCTGCCCCTCCTGAAAAGGAAACTTGCATGGACGAGGGACGGAAAGCTTTCCCCATGAGCAACGAGAAGACCGAAAACAACCCCCCTTCGCAGCGCCCGCGCAGCCCGCGCGTGCCTGTCAACTTCGCCGTCGACATCGAGGGCCGCACGCCCTCGGGCGAGACGTTCCGTGACCGCGCCGAGGCCGTCCGCGTCAGCCGTGGCGGCGCGACGCTCATCACCGACGCGCGCGTCGAGACGGGCACGACCCTTCGCCTGACGCCCCCCTTCGGCCGCACGCTCCGCGCCGAGGTCAACGGCGTCTGGACGGACGAGGCGGACGGCCGCCAGCGCATCGGCGTCAAGCTTCTGGAAGAGAACGGCTGGTTCGCCGAGTGAGAATGACGACCGCGCGCGGTGTAAAAGAGGAGACGGGTGAGAAGCGTTGGACGCTGCGCGCATCGGACGCGCGGCGCGCACGCCTGCTCGCCCGTGCCCTCGACGTCTCCGAAGTAGTGGCCCGCCTGCTCGACGCGCGCGGCGTCACCTCCGAACAAGAGGCCCGCGCCATCCTTAACCCGTCGCTCGAACAACTCAACGACCCCGCGCTCATGCTCGGCATGGAAGAGGCGAAGGAGCGCGTGCTTCGAGCGATTGACGCGGGCGAGCGGATTTTAATTTACGGCGACTACGACGTGGACGGAACGACCGGCACGGTCGTCCTCCGACGCGCGCTCGAAGTGCTCGGCGCGCGGACGGGCTTTCACGTCCCGCACCGCTTCACCGAAGGCTACGGCATACGGCAGGACGTGCTTGAGCGCGCGCGCGACGAAGGCTACGCGCTCGTCATCAGCGTCGACTGCGGGATACGCGCCTTCGAGCCTTTGCAGTGGGCGCGCGACGCCGGCCTCGACGTCATCGTCACCGACCACCACTTGCCCGACGAGGGCGAGGGCGCGCCGCCCGCCTTCGCCGTCCTCAATCCGAACCAGCGCGGCTGCGCGTATCCGGACAAGAATCTGGCGGGCGTCGGCGTCGCCTTCAAACTCGCGCACGCGCTCTTCCGCGCGCGCGGACGCGAGCACTTGGTGAAAGGCTTTCTGAAGGTCGTCGCCATCGGCACGGTCGCCGACGTCGCGCCGCTCGTCGGAGAGAACCGCGCCATCGTCGCGCTCGGCCTCGCCGACTTGCACGCGGCGACGAACGTAGGGCTTCGCGCTTTGATGGAGGTGTCGGGCTGCGGCGACGGGCGCGGGATGCGCGCGAGCGATTTGGGCTTCCGCGTCGGCCCGCGCATCAACGCGGCCGGGCGCATGGACGCGGCGCGCGCCGTCGTCGAGTTGTTCGAGACGAAGGACGCCGAGGAAGCGCGGGCCTTGGCCGC
This sequence comes from Pyrinomonadaceae bacterium, assembly GCA_036277175.1. Lineage (GTDB taxonomy): Bacteria > Acidobacteriota > Blastocatellia > Pyrinomonadales > Pyrinomonadaceae > DASQDT01. The sequence goes on from DASUNL010000364.1 coordinate 7,176, forward strand.
GCACCTCGACGCGCGCAACCGCGAGCGACAGCACATGCAGCGCGAGATGACCGAGCGCGCCTTGGCCGAGCTTGAACTCATGGGCGACTTCGACGCGCCGGTCGCCATCGTCGCGGGCACGAACTGGCATCGCGGAGTCATCGGCCTCGTCGCGTCGAAAATCTGCGAGCGTCTGAATCGTCCGGCCGTCGTCATCTCGTTCGACGACGACGGCGTCGGCCACGGCTCGGCGCGCAGCCCCGACGGCTATCACCTGCTCGACGGACTCACTTCTTGCGCCGACCTCTTCGAGGGCTTCGGCGGCCACGCGCACGCCGCGGGGCTAGCCATCCGGCGCGAGAACTTGGAGGAGCTTCGTCGAAGACTCCGCGAGCACGCTTCGGGCGCGATGCGTGTCGAAGACTTCGTGCCCACCGTCGAGGCCGACCTTGAGTTGCCTTCGGCCGCGCTTTCGCTCGACCTGTTGGAAGAGCTTTCCGCGCTCGAACCGTTCGGCGCGGGCTGGCCGCGACCCGTCTTTACGACGCGCGATTTCGTCGTCGCCGGAGAGCCGCGCGTCATCAAGGAGCGTCACTTGAAGATTCGCGTCGCCGGGTCGGACGGCCGCGCGCACGACGCGATGTGGTGGGGCGCGGCGGCCAATCTGACAGCAACGCCCCGCGCCGGCCAAAGCATCGAACTCGCGTACACGCTCGAAGCAAACACTTGGCGCGACGAGACGCGATTGCAGTTGAACGTCGAGGACATGAAAAGCGCGTGAATCGTCAATCGTGAATCGTTAATAGGCTGACCGGCTCTCGATACTGCGTTTCGCGATTCGAGTAGCGCGTCTCTCAAACACGATTTACGATTGACGATTCACGATTCACGAGTAATGCAAGAGGTCACGAGACACAGAAGGGCGTCGGGAATCGGCATCAGGGCGCGGCTGCCGCAGTTGGTGCGCTGGCTGGCGCTCGTCGTGCTGGTGGCGAGCCTCGCGTTTGCCTTCGTCGCCTACTACAAGCGGCGCGGCCTGCGCGACTTCCGCATGCGCGGCGGCCCGGCCGAGTTGTCGAAGGAGGTCGTGCGCCGCGTCGAGGGCTACGAGCACCGCGAGACGAAGAACAACCGCCTCTACATCCTCTTGCGCGCCGCCGTCCAGACGACTTACTCCGACGGCCATCACGAGCTCGAAGACGTGCATCTCGAAGTCTACCCGGAGGACGGGGGCGAGCGGCCCGACCGCGTCACCGCGCGCCGCACCATCATGTTCGACGACAACCAGCGCGTGCAGTTCGCCGGGCAGGTCGTCATCGAGACGCGCGACCAGTTGAAGGCCCGGACGGAGGCCATCGAGTACGACATCAAGAACGAGGTCGGCGTCTCGCCCGTCCCCGTCGAGTTCGAGCGCGAGAACGTGCGCGGGCGCGCCGACGCCGCGACGGTCGATTCCAAGAACAAGCGTCTTGAGTTGCGCGGCGGCGTCGAGGTGACGGTGCAGCCCGAGGCTCGGCCCGGAGCGCCGCCGGAGCGCGCGCGCCCCGTCACGGTGCGCTCGGCGCAGGCCAACTTCGATCAGGCGCGGATGCTCCTCGTCTTTTCGGGCGGCGCGACGGCCGAGCAGGAGCGCGACGTGATGAGCGGCGACACGCTCTCCGGCGCGCTCACCGAGCAGAAGCGCCTGCGCCGCATCGAGGCGCGCGGAAATTCTTACCTGCGCTCTTCGACCGAGGGACGCGCCGCCGAAGTCTACTCCGCCGACATGGACTTCGACTTCAACGACGACCAGCGCCTCCAACACGCGCGCGCCCACGCGGACGTTCGCGCGCGCACGCTCGACTCCGACTCCGAGATGACACTCCAGACGCCGGGCGACGTCGACGTCGATTTCGTCATCGTCGCGGGCGAGCGCAGCCTCCTGAAAGAGATGCGCTCGGCGGGCCGCTCCGTCGTCACGCTCGGCGCGCCGCGCTCGAAGGAGGGCGACCCCAACGCGGCGAATAAGCGTCTCACGGCCGACAACGTCAAGCTCTTCTGGCGCACAACGGGGCGCGACCTCGAACGCGCGGAGGCCGCCGGCAACGCCGAGTTGTTCGTCGAGCCGGTCGTCGCGCGACCCGAGGCCGACCGCAAGACCCTGACCGCGCCGCGCTTCGACTGCGAGTTTTACGAGACCGGAAACCTCGCACGCTCATTCGTCGCGCAAGGCGGCGCGCGGGCCGTCATCGACCCCGTGCAGCCGACCGAGAAGAAGGGGACGCGCACGCTCACCTCCGAGCGCATGACGGCGCAGTTCGTCCGCGCGACTCAGGACGTCGAGCGCATCGACGCCGTCGGCTCGGCTCACTTCAACGAGCGCGAGAAGAACTTGACCTCGCAGCGCATGAACGCCGTCTTCGGCGCGCAGCAGGCGTTGGAGCGCGTCGAGGCGCAAGGCGACGCGAAGTTCGTCGAGCGCGACAAAAACGGTCAGGCCGCCAACATCACTTACACGGCCGCCGACGAGGTGGTGCGGATGCGCGGCGGCGAGCCGGTCGTGTGGGACTCGCGCGCGCGCATGAAGGCCGCCGAGATTGATTCCGACACGCGCCGCCAAGTCTCCTACGGGCGCGGCAAGACGACGACGACTTACTACAGTCAGGAGCAGACGGGCGGCGCAGCGCCCTTTGCCAAGACGAAGAGTCCGGTCTTCATCGCGTCGGCCGAGGCCGAGTTTCAGCACGAGACGGGCGTCGGCATCTACACGGGCGGCGCGCGCGCTTGGCAGGACGACAACTTCGTGAAGGCCGACCGCCTGACGCTCATCCGCGACTCGAAGAGAATGAACGGCGACGGCAACGTGCAGAGCGCGCTCTACAACGCGCGGCGTAAAGGTGAAGGCGGCGCGCGGCAGGTCGTCCCCGTCTTCGCTACCTCGGAGCGGATGTTCTTCGCCGACTCGGAACGCCTGCTCCACTACGAGGGCAACGTCGACATCAAGCAGGGCACGGAGCGCATCACGAGCGGCGTGGCCGACGTCTACCTTCTGCCCGAAACCTACGAAGCCGAGCGCACCATCGCGCAGCGCAACGTCGTCGTCACGCAGCCCGGACGGCGCGGCACGGGCGACCGCGCCGAGTACACGGCCGCCGACGAAGTGGTCGTCTTGACAGGCTCGCCCGCGCGCGTCGAAGATGCGGAGAAGGGAACAAGCGAGAGCCGACGGATGACCGTCTACCTGCGCGAAGACCGCGTCGTCTCCGACGGCGGCGACAGCCGACAGGGCACGGGCCGCGTCCGCTCGACGCACAGAGTTAAAAAACAATGAGACGCGCGGTCGGCGCGGTCGCCCCTTTGATAGAAGGATCGAGGCATGAGCGACGAAACTCCTCACACCGTCGGCGAAGGCGGCGGCGGCAAACTCGCCGAGTCGCGTAGCTTGCTTGAGCGTTTGACGGGCGCGGTTTACGTCAATCGCGACGTGGATGCGTCGCTCTCGATGGACGAGTATGTGATGCACATCGAGCTTTACAGGCACTACCTCGACGTGACGTTGAAGGCGATTGTCTTCTTCTACGCCATCGCGGGCACGCTTTTGACGCTCGTCTTCAGCCGCGACAAGTTTGAAGGCGTGGTCGCGCAGGGCGGCTCGCCCGAGTTGCAGGCTTCGATGATGAAACTTTTCGTGGTGACTCCGCTCATCATCAGCGGACTGTTGGCGGGGTCGTTCATCTTGGGGAGTTTCTTGTGGGGCAGGCTGACGCACGTCCTCAACCGGAAGCTCGAACGGAGTCGTCTGCTGGCCGTGCCGCCGTTCACACACGTCTTGACCGTCGTCCTGTTCTGCTTCGGCGTCATCTTCCTCTTCGTCACCTACTTGCTGAACGGCATCGTGGTGCAGAGCGGCATCACTTGGCGGTAGACGCGCGCGGGCCTGAGTATGCAGACCGAAGAGATCATCGAGGCGGCGAGGCGCGAGGCGCTTGAGGAGCGGCGCGCGCGCGCCGAGCACGCGCCCTCGGCGACGGCTCTGGCCGGGTTCGACCTCGTGAAGAATTACGGGCGGCGTCGCGTCGTTGACAAAGTCTCTCTGCACGTCGAGCAGGGGGAGGTCGTCGGCCTCCTCGGCGCGAACGGCGCGGGCAAGACGACGACCTTCTACATGATTATCGGGCTTGAGCGACCGGACGCGGGCCGCGTCAAGCTCGCCGGCCGCGACCTGACGAAGCTCCCGATGTATCTGCGCGCGCGCCTCGGCGTCGGCTACTTGCCGCAGGAGCCTTCGGTCTTTCGCAAGATGACGGTCGAGGAGAACATCCTCGCCGTCCTCGAAAACATGGGACTCCGGCGTCGCGAGCGTCTGAAGCGCGTCGAGGAGCTTCTGGAAGAGTTCGGCATCGCGCACGTCCGCCACACGCGCGGCGACACGCTCTCGGGCGGCGAGCGTCGGAGGACTGAAATCGCGCGCGCTCTCGCCACCGAGCCGCAGTTCATCCTCTTGGACGAGCCCTTCGCCGGCATCGACCCGAAGGCCGTCGACGACATCCAGAACATGATTCTTTATTTGCGCGGGCGCGGCATCGGGATTTTAATCACCGACCACAACGTGCGCGAGACTCTGGGCGTCACCGACCGCGCCTACATCATGGCCGAGGGTAAGATTTTCCGCTCCGGGGCTCCGCTCGAACTCACCGACGACCCCGAGGTGCGGCGGCTCTATCTGGGCGAAAAATTCCGCCTCTGAACGAAGGGCTTCGACGCGGCGGCGCAATCGGTTATAATCGTCCGCACGGCCGCCCCGCGCGGCTCTCCCGTAGAAATTTGAGTAAGGGGTTTTGGCTTGCGGCTGTCCGACTCAAAGCCGAAAAGCCAAAGGCTGACAGCCAACAGCTACTAAATGTCCGTCAAGCTCACAACGAATCTCTCGCAGCGTCTGGTGCTCACGCCGCAGTTGCGCCAGCGCATCGAGATGCTGCAAATGACGGCGCTCGAACTGACCGACCTCATCCAGCAGCAGCTACTCGAAAACCCCATCCTCGAAGAGGTGCAGCAGCAGGACGAGCGTCGCGAGCTGGAGAAGGAGATTCTCGACCAGTTGACCGGCGCGGGCGACGCGGACAGCGGCGACGGCGCGTCCGAGGCCGCGGCCGATGCGTTCGCGGCCGATGCGTTCACGGCCGACGCCGTCGCGGCCGACGCGGCCAACGTCTCGCAGAACGGCTCGGGCGACGCCGCCTCCATCGCGGACGCGACGGCGGCCGCCGACGCGACCTTCGCCGAGTTGGAGCCGGCCGCGCCCGCCGAGAGTTTCGACGAAGAGCCGGGCGGCGGCGACGAGCAGCGCGACGCCTTCGAGGAGATAGACTTCGGCCGCGAGTTCCAAGAGTACCTCGACCCCGGCTACAAGACGCAGGAGTTCGAGTACAAGGAGGACGCGCCGACCTTCGAGCAGTTTTTGACGCGCCCGCCCTCGCTCTCCGAGCACCTCATTTGGCAGTTGCACCTGACGGACGCCCCGGAGAGCTTGGTCGAAGTGGCCGAGTGCGTCATCGGAAATCTCGACGGCGACGGACGCCTCAACGCGACGAACGACGAGATTGCCGCGCTCGGACGCTGGACGGTCGAGGAGGTCGAGCGCGCGCGTCAGGTCGTCCTCCAACTCGACCCCATGGGGTGCGGCGCTCGCGACGTGCGCGAGTGTCTGCTCGTCCAGCTCGCGCGCGGCGAACACGAGTGCCCGCGCGCGCCCGAACTCTGCATCGCCGAGAAACTCATCAGCGAGCACTCGCTCGTCGACCTACAGCAGCACAAGCTGCCGAACCTCTCGAAGCAGACGGGGCACACCGTCGAAGAGTTGGTCAGGGAACTCGGCCACATTCGCGCGCTCGACCCCTATCCGGGCCGCCGCTACTCTTCGGAAGAGCCGATTCTCATCGCCCCCGAGGTCATCATCGAGAAGATTGACGACGACTACGAGATTTACTTCACGGACGACGGCGGCCCGCGCCTGCGCATCAGCCAGAGCTACCAGCAGATGCTCGGCCGCCCCGACACGTCGAAGGAGACGCGCGACTTCATCAAGGAGAAGATGCGCTCGGCCGTCGACCTGCTGAGAAACATCGAGCACCGCCGCCAGACCATCTTCCGCGTCGTCGAGTGCATCGTCCGACGCCAGCAGGAGTTCCTCGACAAGGGCGTCCAATTCATCAAGCCGATGATGCTCAAGGACGTGGCCGAGGAGACGGGCATGCACCTCTCGACCATCTCGCGCGTCGTCAACCGCAAGTACGCGCACACGCCGCAGGGCGTAATCGAGCTGCGCCGCTTCTTCACCGAGGGGATGATTAACGAGGAGGGCGAAGAGGTTTCGACGCGCATCATCAAGCTGCGCATCAAGAAGCTCATCGAGGAAGAGGACGCGCGCAACCCCATCACGGACGATCAGGTCGTCAAGATTCTAGCCAAGGAAGGCATCAAGCTGTCGCGCCGCACCGTCGCGAAGTACCGCGACCAGATGCAGATTCCCGGCTCGCGCGAGCGCAAGGCGGTCATTTAAGAGTCCGGAGTTTCGAGTCGAAAGACAAAAGGCGAAAGTCAGTCAGAGACAATCTTCGCCTTCGACTCCGAGACTCCCGACTTCCTCTTGCGCCGCTCGCGCAGTAAAATTTCAAGGCACTACACATTCAACGGAGGGCCGGTGCGGCCGGGGGCGTCTTCGTCCCCGGCGCGTCTCACACGCCGACACCGGCCGAGAGGGGGGCAGAGAGTGATAGAGTTTGAGTTCACCGGGCGGCACGTCGATGTGACGCCGGCCATCCGGCGTCACGTCCGGGAGCACTTCGGGAAAGTCGAACACCTGTTTGACGGCTCGACCACGGCGCGCGCCCACGTCATCATCGACGTCGTCAAGAACCGCCAGACCGCCGAGATACTTCTCCACTGGCGCGACCACACGCTGACGGCGACCGACACGAACGCCGACATGTATCAGGCGTTGTCGCGCGCCATCACGAAAATCGAGAAGCAGGCCGTCAAGCTCAAGAAAAAAATCATCGAGCGCAAGCAGAGCGCGACGCCGCTTTCGGCGCTCGCGCCCGACGACGGACAACTCGCCGCAAGCGCGCCCGCGCCCACCGGCCCGCGCATCATCAACGCGCGCGGCTACCGCGTGAAGCCGATGACGGCCGAGGAGGCCGCGCTCACGGTCGCCGAGGACACCAATCAGTTCATCGTCTTCCGCGACTCGGAGACCAACCGCCTGAGCGTCCTCTACAAACGCAAGGACGGCAACTACGGCCTCATCCAGCCGTGAGCCGCGTGGGCGGGCCGTGAATTCGACGAGGCGCGGCGGCGTCCGGGCGCGACTGGCGAGCGCCGAGACGTGTGAACGCCGCGCCGTCTTGCGTCGCGACTTCTTCGCGTCGCGGCGTCGAAAGCCGTGACACTCGTCAGAACTATTCTCAAGGAGAGTTTCAGGTAATGCTTAAACGTCCCGTCATTTCCGCCGTCCTCGCGCTACTGCTCGTGGCCGCGAGCGCGCCCGCCGCGACGACCAAGTACGACATCGACGCCGCGCACTCGAACATCGGCTTCTCGATTCCCGTCGCCGGGGGCTTGTCGCACGTCCGAGGCAAGTTCAACGAGTTCAGTGTGACCATCGTTTACGACGACCGCGACGTGACGAAGTCTTCGGTCGAGGCGACGATTAAGACCGCGAGCATCGACACCGGCATCGAGCGCCGCGACGCGCACCTGCGCAACGCCGACTTCTTCGACGCCGAGAAGTTTCCGGAGATAACCTTCAAGTCGACGCGCATCCAGAAGCGTGGGAAGGGCTTCATCGCCCACGGCACCTTCACGATGCACGGCGTCTCGAAGGAGGTCGCGCTGCCGTTCACCATCAACGGCGTGACGAAGGACGAGAAGACGGGCAAGACGACACTCGGCGCGACGGCCCGCGTCACGCTCAACCGGCGCGACTACGGCATCGCCTACAGCAACCCCGCGAACCCCAACTTCCTCGGCGACTCGGTCGAGGTCGAGCTGAACCTGATTACGCGGGCCGCCAGCCCGCAGTAAAGAAAGCTGTCAGCAATCAGCACTCAGCGTTCAGCCGGAAGACTAAAAGCTATAAGCTAAAAGCTGAAAGCTGATTGCTGACCGCTGAGTGCTTCCGAATGACCGAGCGTCCGTCCATCACCGTCGCGCAGTTCGTGGCGCAGGCCCCGGAGGGCTTGGGGCTCGAACTGCTCGCCGGAGAGGGCGGCGCGGAGTCGCACACGATTGACGCGCCGCGCATCCAGAAGCTCGGCCTCGCCCTCGCGGGCTTCATCCACTACATCCATCCGGGCCGCGTGCAGATAGTCGGGCAGAGCGAGGTCTGGTTTCTCGGCCAGCTCTCAGAGGAGCGGCGGCGCGAGGCCATCGCCAATCTCGGACTCGCGCGCATCTCGTGCGTCCTCGTCACGAAGGGCCTGCCGCCGCCGCGCGAGTTCGTCGAGGCGGCCGAAGCGGCGGGCACGCCGCTCATCCAGACGCCGCTCGTCAGCTCCGTCGCCATCTCGCTCGTCACGGAGTTTTTGCAGGACGCGCTCGCGCCGCGCGAGCTGCGCCACGGCGTGCTGTTAGAGATTTACGGGCTCGGCGTTTTAATCGAAGGCAAGTCGGGTGTGGGGAAAAGCGAGTGCGCGCTCGACCTCATCATGCGCGGCCACCGTCTGGTTTCGGACGACGCCGTGGAAATCCGCCGCACCGGCCCCGAGCATCTGCGCGGCGGCGCGCCCGCGCTCCTCAAAGAGCACATGGAGATACGGGGCTTGGGCATCCTGAACATACGCGACCTGTTCGGCGTATCGGCCATCAGCGCGAGCGTGCGCCTGAGCCTCTCCATCAGACTCGAACGCTGGGAGGAGACGCGCGAGGTCGAACGTCTCGGACTGGACGAGCAGACCGTCGAGATTCTCGGCGTCCAAGTCCCGCACGTGCTTCTGCCCGTCAGTCCGGGGCGCAACCTCTCGACTCTGGTCGAGACGGCCGTGCGCGTCCACCTGCTGCGCGCGCGCGGCTACAACGCGGCCCGCGACCTCGTCGCGCGCCACGAAGAGATGTTGGCCGCGGGGGCGGCGGAGACGGGCGACGGGAATCTTGAAGATGGCCGCGAAGAAACGAGAGGGTGAGCGCGCGCGCGAGGGTGCTGTCGAGTCCGCGAAGACGAACGTCGCGAGCGCGCCCGACGTGGTCATCATCACGGGCCTGAGCGGCTCGGGGATGTCTTCGGCCACCAACGCCTTTGAAGACCTCGGCTACTTCTGCGTCGACAACCTGCCGCTCACCTTGCTCCCGACCTTCGCGCGGCTCGTCCGGCGCGAGGGCGACGAGAAGGCACACATCGAGCGGGCCGCGCTCGTCATCAACATCCGCGAGGGTCAATTCTTAAGCGAGTTCCCGCAACGCCTGAAACACTTGCGCGCGAGCGGGCTGCGCGTCTTCGTCCTCTTCCTCGAAGCGTCGGACGAGGCTTTGCAGCGCCGCTTCAGCGAGACGCGACGGCCGCACCCGTTCGACACGGGCGACGGTCTGCTTAAGTCCATCCAGAACGAGCGCGCCGCGATGTCCGAGATACGCGCGCTCGCCGACCACATCACCGACACCTCCGAGCACACCGTCCACACCCTGCGGCGTCTCCTCGTCGAGCGCTTCAACCCCGGCGTGGAGGGGCCGACGATGCGCGTGCAGGTCTTGAGCTTCGGTCACAAGTACGGCGGCCCGCGCGACATCGACCTCCTCTTCGACGTGCGACACCTCCCCAACCCCCACTTCGTGCCGGAGCTGAAGGAGCTTTCCGGCCACGACCGTCGTGTGGTTCAATATTTGAGCGCGAGCGACGAGACGAAGGAGACGCTCCGGCGCTTCGGCGACCTGCTCGACTACCTGCTCCCGCTCTACCGGCGCGAGGGGAAATCGTATGTGACGGTCGGCATCGGCTGCACGGGCGGCCGCCACCGCTCGGTGATGGTCGCCAACGCCATCGCGCGCCACCTGCGCCGCGCCGGCTTCGACGCGGCGGCCGTCCACCGCGACGTGAAGAAGACGAAGCGTCGCGGCTAACGGAACTGACACTGGCGCGATAGGCGAATCCACATGACAGAGAAGAGCGAAACGCAGAAGCCCGCGCCGCGCGTCGCGGGTGTGCTCGTGACGCACGGGCAGGTGGCGACCGAGCTTCTGGCCGCCGCCGAAACCATCATCGGCGCGGTCAGTCACCTGACGGCCGTCTCCATCGGCTGGCACGACGACGTGGACGCCGCGACGGCCGAAATCGAGCGCGCCATGACGCGCGTCTCCGAGGGCAACGGCGTGCTCATCATGACCGACATGTTCGGCGGCACGCCGACCAACATCGCCTCGATGTTTCTCAAGGACGGCGAGGTCGAGGTCGTGACGGGCGTCAACCTGCCCATGGTCATCAAGCTCGCGGGCCAGCCGGGCGGCGAAAGTCTGGCCGAGGTCGCGCGGCGCGTGCGCGATCAGGGGCGCGAGGGAATCTATCTGGCGGGCGAGTTGCTCGCGGGGAAGCGTAAAGGTTAGAAGGAGAGGGAAGTGGTCGAGCGGCGCGTACGCATCATCAACCGTCTGGGATTGCACGCGCGCGCGGCCGCGCGACTCGTCCGCGCCGCGCACGCCTTCCGCAGCCAGATACGGCTTGAGCGCGCCGACCGCTCGGCCTCGGCCGACGCCAAGTCACTTCTGAGCGTGCTGCTGCTCGCCGCCGCGCGCGGGACGGAACTCGTCGCCGTCGCCGACGGCGCGGACGAGGAAGAGGCTTTGAAGACCGTCTGCGAGTTGATAGAGAGCGGCTTCGGCGAGATGGAGGAAGTGAGCGCGCGGTGAGTAATCTTTTAATGAGTAATCTTTTAAGTCGAGGGCATCGTTGAGCGTTGAGTAGCAGGGCGAGGAAAGGGAGGGGCGAGGAGCGCCTGCGTGGCGTGGCCGTCTCGGAAGGTGCGGCGCGTGGCCGCGTGCTGCGCGTCCACGGAGGCGCGCGCCGCCCCATCTTTAAGGTCGCGCTCGAAGAGCGTGAGGTCGAGCGCGAGACGCGACGCTTCCGCGCGGCCGTCCGCCTCGCGCGCCGGCAGCTCCTCGTCGTCAAGCGACGGGCCGAGCGCGC
>DASUNL010000365.1:0-10317 GCA_036277175.1 Pyrinomonadaceae bacterium
GCAGACATGGAAGCTCGCGCGCCTGCTCGCCGAGACGGGGCTTGCGGCGTCGCTCGCCGAGGCGCGTCGTCTCATCGAGCAGGGCGGCGTGCGCGTCGCGGGCGAGCGCGCGTCGCGGGCTGACGCGGAAGTCGCATTAGGCGTCGGCGAGCCGCTTTTGATTCAGGTCGGCAAGCGTCGTTTCCTGCGCGTGCGCGGCGTTTAAGTAAAAGACTTTTTACAATACGCGCAAAGCCCCGCGCGTATAATCTCCTCCCGCCTGTGTGGCCGAAAGGAGATTCAAGGATGCCGAGTCGCCCACGTTTAAGAAAACTTCTCATCATTCTGTTCGTCGTTGTTGCCGTCGCAGCACAACCGTCGCTCGCGCAGCAGGGGCCGCCGCCGCAGTCGCCCGCGATGCAGGAGGCGGTGAGGCTCTTCGGGGAGCGCAAGTGGGAGGAGGCCGCGCGCAAGTTTGACGAGGTCGTGCGCGCCGAGCCGGAGAACGGGCTGGCTTGGTATCGACTCGGCATGTCTTTGCACGAGCTTGGCCGATATAAAGAAGCCATCGAGAAGTTCGCGCGCGTCGAGCGTTTGAACTTCGCGCCCGGCCCGGCGATGTTTCGCACGGCGCGCGCCTACGCAAAACTTGGCGAGCGCGAGAAGGCGATGGAGTGGCTCACGCACGCCTTCGACGCCGGTTACGTCTTCCCCCAAGTGCTCGGCTCAGACCCCGACATCAACACGCTGCGCGACGACCCGCGCTTTAAACCCATCGCCGACTTCGTGCGCGAGCAGACGCAGCCCTGCACCACCCGGCCGCAGTTTCGGCAACTCGACTTCTGGGTCGGCGAGTGGGAGTTGCGCGACGCGCAGGGGCAGAAGATAGGCGAGAGCGTCGTTAAGATAGACGTGGGCGACTGCGTCGTCTCCGAGACGACGAGCGTCACGCCGCCGCTTCTTTCCGGTCAGGTCGCCTACACCGTCCGCAGCATGAGCATGTTCGTCCCGCGCCGCAACCGTTGGCACTTTCGCTCGTTCGACTCGCTCGGCCAGATGATTGAACTGTCGGGCGAATACTCCGACGGCGCTCTGCGACTGACGGGCGAGAACATCTATCAGGACGGACGGCGCAACCTCGACCGCGTGACCTTCTCGCAAGTCGCGCCGGGTCGCGTCCGACAGCTCTGGGAGCAGTCGTCCGACGGCGGCGAGAACTGGCGCGTGCTTCTCGACGGACACTTCGTCAAGAAGGGCGAGCCGACCGCGTCGACGACCGCGCGCTAAGTAAATTTTGAGTCGCCGCGTTGTGTTCGCGCGGCGCGTGAAGTTTTCGGCACTAACGCGCGCGGACGGCGTGTCTAGCTCGCATGAAAGTCCGAACGCCCCGAGCGCCGGACGAGAAAGGTAGCCTTCGCACGATGTATAAAAGTTTAGCGCGTCTCTTAACAGCGTGCGCCCTCGCGGCGCTCGTCCTCTTCGCGTCGTCCGCGCCCGCGCGCGCGCAAGCAGGCGAGAAGCGGCGCGACGGGCCGATTCCCGGCCCCATCATCAAACTCCCGCCCGGACAGTACGACGTGACGCCCGCGCCCGCCGCCGACGCCGACGAGCAACAACAGAAGCGCACGACACGCGCGCTCGCGTCGCAGCGATGGGAGTACTGCACCATCTATCAGGTTAACTATCAGAAGAGGGATTACTCTTCTAACTGGACGGGCGTCGCCTTCATACGCTACTACCGTGGCGGCGGCGAGCAGGTCGAGGGAGGTAACGAGGACGAGGCGCTCGCCAACGCGATGACCAAGCTCGGCGAAGAGGGTTGGGAGCTGGTCGCCATACGCGAGTCAATCGGCCTCTCTGAAGGGACGGGCACGGCGACGCACAGCTATTTCTTCAAGCGTCCGCTTTGACGAGTTCGTCCGTTCGCGTCGAAACGTTTTTAATGGAAGGAGACCCACCGCGATGTCAGAAGAGAACAAGGCGCTCGTGCGCCGCTGGTTCGATGAGGTCTGGAACAAGGGGCGGGCCGAGGCGATTGACGAGTTGTTCGCCGAGGACGGCACGGCCCACGGCCTCGGCGACGTGGAGGGCGCGTCGCTGCGCGGCCCGGCCGAGTTTAAGCCCTTCCACCAAAAATTCCGCGAAGCCTTCCCCGACATCGAGGTCACGATCGAGGACGTCATCACCGAGGGCGACAAACTCGCCGCGCGTTGCCTCGTGCGCGGCAGTCACCGCTCCGACTCGCTCGGCTTCGCCGCCACGAATCGCGGCGTGGGCTTCACGGGGATGGTCTTCCTGCGCATCCGTGACGGCAAGATAGTCGAGGCTTGGAACAACTTCGACTTCATGTCGATGTTCCAACAACTCGGCGCGCTCCAACTCTCCGCGCCCGCCGTCACGCCGCCCGACGCGGAACAAAAAGCCTGATGGCCGCGAAGAAGATTCCCCGCCGCGAGTTCGTCCGGCGGACTATGGCGGGCGCGGCCTCGGCCGCCGCGCTGTCAACGGCCGCGCCTCCGTCAGTCGCACCTGCGTCCGACGCACACGCGCGCCCGGCCGACGTGCGGCAGCCGAATCTCCTCTTCATCCTCGCCGACGACCTCGGTTGGGGCGACCTCAGTTGCTACGGCCGCCCCGACTACCGCACGCCGAACCTCGATCGCCTCGCCTCCGAGGGCGTGCGTCTCACGCACGCTTACTCGGCCTCGCCGGTCTGCACGCCGACGCGCTGCGCCTTCGCCACCGGCCGCTACCCGGCGCGCACGCCCGTCGGACTCGAAGAGCCGCTCGCGTGGAAGAAGCAGCTCGTCGAGCGGAAGCGCGACGTCGGCCTCGCGCCCGAACACCCGACCGTCGCTTCGCTCTTGAAGGCGGTCGGCTACCGCACCGCGCTCGTCGGCAAGTGGCATCTCGGATACCTTCCGAAGTACAGCCCCGTCAAAAGCGGCTACGACGAGTTCTACGGCATCATGAGCGGGGGCGCGACCTTCTTCTCGCACAAGGACGCCAACGACGAGCCGGACTTCTTCGAGGGCGAGGTGGCGGTCGAGCACACCGGCTACATGACGGAGCTTCTGACCGAGCGCGCCGTCTCTTATCTCTCGCGTCGCGACGACGCGCGCCCCTTCTATTTGAGTCTTCACTACAACGCGCCACACTGGCCTTGGGAGGGGCCGAACGACGCGGCGGGCGCGAGCCGTCCGCGCCTCGGCTACGGCGGGATGACGGCGGGCGGCTCGCTCAAAACCTACGCCGAGATGATGCGCAGTCTCGACGAGGGCGTGGGCCGCGTCATGCGCGCGCTCCGCGAACGGGGACTCGAACGCGACACGCTCGTCGTCTTCACGAGCGACAACGGCGGCGAACGCTTCTCCTACAACTGGCCCTTTCGCGGCGCGAAGTTCGAGCTGTACGAGGGCGGCATCCGTGTGCCCGCGATTGTGCGCTGGCCGGGCGTCGTGCCCGCCGCGAAGACGAGCGCGCAGGTCGCCGTCACGATGGACTGGACGGCGACGCTCGTCGCGGCCGGCGGCGCGCGGCCCGCGCCCACGCACCCGTTCGACGGCGTAGACCTCCTGCCCGTCCTCTCCGGCGCGCGCGCGCCGTTTGAGCGCACGCTCTTCTGGCGTCACGCGGGGACGGCGGCGGCGCTCGCGGGCGTTTGGAAGTATTTAAGGTTGGACGAGAAGACCGAAAGACTCTTCGACCTCTCGGCGGACGAGCGTGAGCAGGCCGACTTCGCCTCGTCGCGCCCCGAACTCCTCGCCGCCCTGCGCGACAAATACCGCGCGTGGGAATCGCAGATGCTCAAACTCGGTGACAAGTGACAAGTAACGAGTGACGAGTGACGAGCGGGAGTTTTGAGTCTAGACTTTTAAATCATGTCCGCTGCCGCACACGCCGACGAGACCTTAATCATCGAGACGCCGGAGCGCGTGCCGCTCCATTTCGCTCTGGCCTCGACGGGCAACCGCTTCCTCGCCTGCGCCTTCGACCACGCGATACAGGTCTTCGCCATCGCGCTTTTGCTCATCATCTTCATCTACGCGGGCGACCCGGCGGACGGCTGGTACGCGCGACTCAAGGAAGCGCCGAAGTGGGTCGTCGCCCTACTCATCATCGCGGTCTTTCTCGTCTGGTCGGGTTACTTCGTCTTCTTCGAGTGGGCATGGAACGGGCAGACGCCGGGCAAGCGCCGTCTTCGCCTGCGCGTGATACGCGAGGACGGGCGGCCCGTCACCTTCTGGGAGGCGGCGGCGCGCAACCTCGTCCGCATCCTCGACATGATGCCGTTCCCCTTCTACTCGGTCGGGCTGGTTTCGGTGTTCGTCAGCCGACGCGACCAAAGAGTCGGCGACCTCGTCGCGGGCACGGTCGTCGTCCGCGAGCGCGAGGCGCAAGCGCCGAGCTTCGACGAAGTCTTCGCCGCGCCGACGAGCGACCTTGCGCTCCGCCGCTCGTTCCCGGCCGTCCCGTTCGCGGGCGACCTCGGCGCTCTCTCTCAGCGCGACATCGAGGTCGTCGAATCGTTCCTGCGCCGTCGCTGGGACTTGCCCGACGCGCCGCGACAGTGGATGGCTTGGCGCGTCGCGACGCCCGTGCTCAACAAGCTGCGCCCCGCCTTCGACCCCGCCGTCTTCACTTACGAAGGCTTCCTCGAAGAGCTGCTCCACCGCTACCGCGCCCAGCACCGCTTCACCGACTAAAAGGCACGAAGGCCGAAGATGCCGTTGAGACTCGCGTTTCGGCACCTCCGGCCTTCGTCCTCGTGCCCTGCTCACCACCCCATGAGGCAGCGGCGCAGGACGCTCTCCAAACGTTCGAGGTCGAACGGGCGCGCGACGTAGTCGTCGCAACCCGCCTCCATCGCCGCCTCACGCATCCCGTACGTGTCGAACGCCGTGACGGCGACGATGGGCACGTCGCGGCACGCATCCTGACACTCGCGTATCTGCTTCGTCGCCGCGAGGCCGTCGACGTGCGGCATGTTCAAGTCCATCAGGACGAGGTCGGGGCGTTCGCGTCGGACGGACTCGACCGCCTCGCGTCCGTCCGACGCCTCGATGACGCGGTACTCGCTCGCTTCGAGCATCAGCCTCAGCACGAGGCGGCTGTCCTCGAAGTCGTCCGCCACGAGGACGGTCGTTCTCGCTTGACCGCTTCTAAACATTGCCGGGTGCCTCACGACTCGCCGAAGTTGGACGGGGGAGGGGTCGCCTGCTAAGCGGAGCAGCCGGGGTGCGAGCCCTCCCCCTGACCCCTTACGGGGTCTTCTGCATCGTGATCATCACCATCGGCGAATCGCCCGCCGTGCGGCTGTAGGCGAGCCAGTAACCGGCCTGCGGGTAGGTGACCATCTTGTACATCGAGCCGTCGGCCTTCGCCTCGATGTCCGTGCCGATGATGGCCGAGGGCTGCGGGGCGGAAGCGTTCGCGCCGATGTAAGTGACGATGACGGCGTGCGCCTTCTTCTCCTTGTCGTAGTAGACGCGCGCCCGCTCGCGTTCGGAGAAGATGAAGAAGTCCATCTCGTCGGACTTCTCGGCGGGCTTGCCGAGCTTGGCGCGCACCTCTTCGGCGGCGAGGCCCAACGAGACGCCCTTGTACTCCTTGAAGAGCGGCTCGGCCGACGGCGTCGCCGCGCTCGCGGGCTGCGTCTCCGCCGACTTCGTCGCGGCCGTCTGCTCAGCAGTAGGCGTCTGCGTGGCCGTCGTCGTTTGAGTCGTCGAGGGCGTCGCGGGCGTCTGATTCGGCTTCGTCTCCTGCGCGGCGGCCGGCGCAATGAGCGCGACGGCGACGAACATCGGGGCCGCGAGCTTTTTAAGCGTGAGTCTTAAATTCGTTTTTGACATCGTAACTGCCTCCGTCAGTGCAAACTTCCACACCCGCAAGGTTACCGACACGGCGGCGCGCGGACAACGGTGTCATCACTCAGGCGCGCTAGGTGATTCCACTCAGAGGTAGGCGTTTTATGAGGGCGTCGAACTGAGTTGAGAGGGTTTTCGGTGCGGCGGGACTCTACTACTGCCCGCGCGCGAGGACGTGGCGGGCGATTTCGACGCGGTTGCTGAAACCCTTCTTGTCGAGGATGTGGCTGATGTGGTTCTCGACGGTGCGGACGCTGATGCCGAACTCGGCGGCAATCTCCTTGTTCGAGAGTCCGCGCGCGACGGCCAGAGCGATGCGCTCCTCGGCCTCGGTCAAGTCCTCGTCGCGAATGAAAGCCGCCTCGTCGCTCGCCTCCGACGAGCCGACGAGCCGCGCAATCTCGGCGTGCGTGCGCTCGACGCGACTGAGGATGCCGGCGATGACGGCCAGAAGCTCGTCCGGCTCGAACGGCTTCGTGATGTACGCATCGACGCCGCTGCGGAAGCCCTCGACGCGGTCGGACACCTCGTCCTTCGCGGTGAGAAAGACGACGGGCACGAGCGCCGTGCGCGAAGAGGCGCGGAGCTGACGCGCTAACTGATAGCCGTCCATGCCGGGCATGCGTATGTCGCTCACGACGAGGTCGGGCAAGCGTTCGGCGACGCGCACGAGCGCCTCGCGGCCGTTGCGCGCCGTCATCACCTCGTACCCTTCCGCGCGCAGAGACGCCGCCACCGCGCGCAAAAGGTTCGGCTCGTCGTCAACCACGAGCAAACGCTTCTGATTCACGTGCCTCCTCGCCCGGCGCGTCGCCGCCTCGGTCTTCGCCGTCGCGCCACGCCGGAAGATAAATCGTAAAGACCGTCCCGCGCCGCGCGCCTTCGGCCGCCTCGATGCGCCCGCCGAACTGCTCAACGATGCTGCGCGCGAGATAGAGTCCGAGGCCGACGCCCGGCGCTTCCGCGTAGTCGCCCAACTCGGAAGCCGCCGCGCCGTCCACACTCGCGGCGGGCCGACCGCGAAAGAACTTCTCGAAGACGAGCGGCATGTCTTCGGCGAGGATGCCGACGCCCGTGTCCGCGACCGTAATCGCGACGCCCGCTTTCCCGTCGTGCCGCGCGCCGAGCGTGATGCGCCCGCCCGCAGGCGTGTACTTAATCGCGTTCTCGACGAGGCCGCACAGCACGCGGCGCAGCGCGCTCGCGTCGGACATGACGGGTGGCAACTCGTTCTCCGACAGTTCGGCCGCGAGTTCCTGACCGCGCGCGCGCGCCGCATGTCGCTCGATGCGAACACACGCGCGTATGACCTCCGCGACGTCGGTCGGCGTCAGAGAGACTTTGAACGCGCCCGCCTCGATGCGCGAGAGGTCTAAGAGGTTTAGCACGAGGTCAATCTGCCGGTCGCACTCGGCGGCGATGGTCTCAAGATACTCCTGCCGCTCGGCCTCCGTCTGCACTCCGCGCTGCAAGAGGCGCGTTAAGGTTTTGATGGTCGTCAAAGGCGTGCGCAACTCGTGCGAGACGCCGCTGACGAATTCCGACTTGAGGCGGTCGAGTTCCTTCAGACGCTCCTCGCGCTCGGCGATGCGCTCGGCCATCAGGTTGAACGACGCGCCCAGTTCCCCTATCTCGCCGCCGCCGCGCACGGGGGCGCGCGCACGCAAATCGCCCGCGCCGAGGTCGCGCGCCGCCTCGCGCAGGCGGAGCACGGGGCGCGCAAGTCCGCGCTCGACGAAGAGCGAGGCGGCGACGGCGCAGGCGAGCGCGAGCAGGCTGAACAGTAGATAGCGGTTCTGCTGCCGACGCGCGGGCTCGTAGAGCACGGCGCTCGGCACGCCGACCGCGGCGACGCAGTCGGTCGCCCCTGCGCGCGCCAGTCCGTAGACGCGATGCACTCCGTCGTACGGACTCTCGAACTCGAAGACCGCGACGTGCCGGTCGCCGAACTCGGCGAAGAAGGGCGACCTGTCCACCGTCAGCTCGACCGCAGGCTCGGTGGCCGGACGCCGGTAGAGGAGATTATTCTCCGCGTCGTAGACGGCGATGACGGCGCGCTCGGGCAAACGTATGTCGCGGAAAATCTCGCTCACCGCCGCGCCGTCCACGCGCGCGACGATCATCCCTCCGCCTCGAAGCGGCGCGGCGATGACGAAGATGGGACGCTCCTCGCTCGTCGTCCGGTCGGTGACGACCATCCAGTCGTTGCGCCGTCGCGTCTCGGAAAGTAGATACCCGACGAGCGCCGAGGGCGGCGGCTCGCGGCCCGCCGGGTGCGACGCCAGAAGCTCGCCCGACGGGCCGACCGTGTGCAGGTCAATCCAATGCGGGCGCGAAGAGACGATGAAACGCATGTCGTCCGAGAGCGTCGAAGGCGCTTCGCCCGCGCGCTCCTCGACTCGCGCCGAGAGCGTCACGAGCGGCTGACGCTGCGCGTCGACCCAACGCTCGAAGGCGACGGCCGCCAGCTCCGCCTGCTGCTTAATCGAGTCGTCGAGCTGACGGCGGCTCGCGTCCCACGTCGCGCGCAGGGCCACGACGCCGACGAGCGCCAAGGGGACGGCCACGCCCACAGCCAGCAGCACTAATCGCCCACGGATGCCCAACTCTTCGACGCCTTCCTCGCGCGCGTCCCGGCGCACTCACCTCGGCGCGCGCGCACTTCTTCAACGAAGGGGATGCCGAAAGTATAACTGAACTCGGCGCGCGCGCGACATAAGGGGAAACACCCACGCCGCCTGAGCGGTAACACCGTTTCGGCCGTCCCGGCCGACTCTTACAATCGCGTTGACACACGAAACGGAGTTTCAGTGCTATGCTATTCAGAGTTGACGGCAAGGAGTACGGGGGGGAGTCGGCGCTCGAAATCGTCGAGTCCATCAGGCGCGACGCGGCGGACGGCGAAAGCACGTCGGCGAACGTCCGCGAATTCCTGCGCCGCTCGCTGGAGCGGATGTCTGACCGCATCCACTTCCGAGAGCTTCACGTGAGCGACCGGCTCGACGACGAGACGCTGGCGCTCGGCTATCTCTACCTGCTCGACAAGTTCAGGACTGGCGAGTTGTCGGGCCTCGGGAGCCGCAAGCGCCGTGCGCGCTCCCCGTAAAGCGGAAGGAGTGTGTGCGGATGAGCGAAGCCGGAGATAACTTGCCCGACGGACGCGGCGTCGGGTCGGAGCGCGCGGGCGGTTTGCCGGACGTCGTGAGGCGCGTCGGGATTTATCTCGGCGCGGGACTCGTCATCTTCCTTCTGGGCTTCGTCCCGATGTGGCTTCGCTCGCGCGACAACGCCAACCAGCGCGACGCCGCGCGGCGCGAGCTGCGCGTGAGCCAGATGCAGAATACGCTCGCCTCGGCCGCCGTCGACGCGCAGCGCGGAGAGTACGAGCCGGCGCGTCAGGCCGCGAGCGACTTCTTCACCGCGCTCCGCGAACAGGTGGACGGCGTCGCGGCGGAAGGCGTGGCGCTGACGCAGACGCAGCGCGAAGCTTTGCGCCCGCTCCACGCGCAACGCGACGAAGTGATTACGCTGCTCGCGCGCAGCGACCCCGCCGCGTCCGCGCGCCTCCTCGACATCTTCGTCGCCTTCCGCAAGGCCGTCTCAAGCGTGCCGCCCGAAGGCAAGCGCGAGTAGAAGACCGAAACAGCGAGTAGAAGAACTAAACGGTAGTATCGTCCGTCCGAAGACGCGCGCGTGCCGAACCGCTTCGGGCAGCGCGTGGTATAAAAAGAGCGGGCCGCCTTAATGGGCGTCCCGCTCTTTTTAAGTCTTTCAGCAAACGAATGCGAAGGGGGGTTCAGGAGTCCTTGTCTAGCAGCTTCGTCGTGTTCTCGGTGACGCTGGGCGGCCGGTAAAGCTCGGCGGTGTTCGCGCGCTGTTGGTCGAAGAGCGGCGCGGGGGTGAACTGCGGCGCGCCGAGGGCGGGCATGTCTCCGGCCGCGGCCAAGTCTCTTCGGGCCGCGTCTTTTCCGACGGGCAGGACGTTGTCGTTGAAGAGCCAAGAGAAGACAAACCAAGCCAGCCCCGCAAGGAACGTGGTGCAGACGAGCAGCAGCGGCCCCGGCGCGTCGTCCTCGAAGGCGAGCAGCGCGGCGGCGGGCAAAAGGACGGCGCAGATGAACATCAGCTTCGCGCCGCGCCGCATGCCGCGACGCCGCGCGGTCATCACGGCGGGCTGCGGGACAGTGGCCACGGCCGGGGTCTGCCCGTTGGAGGCCACGTAGGCCACGAGCCCGTCGAGTTGGAGTCCGCACCTCGGACAGAAGCGAACTTCGTCTGAAGACTGCTGACCGCACTTGGGACAAAACATCTGGCTCACCTGTGGCTCGGGAGGCGTTTCGGACTACTGCCGGCATTACGCAGCCGCGCGCCGGTAAGTTCTGAGGTGATGCTGAATAGAAAGGCTGGCTAGATATCATCTAGCCAGCCTTTCTATTCAGCATCTATCAAACACTCTTCGGAAGCGTCCGTC
>DASUNL010000366.1:0-3357 GCA_036277175.1 Pyrinomonadaceae bacterium
CATTCGCCGCGCTCGGCGCGGGCGGCAAGTCGGCGGGGTGAGCGTGCGTGGACGAGCGAGAGCGTAAACAGCAGCAGCAACTTTATCAGCAGCGTCCGCGGGCGCGGCCGTCGATGTCCGTCCTCATCGTCACGCCCGACGACTACCGCACGATACGCAAGACCGTGCGACACCTCGGCGCGCAGACGGCGCGCGAACGGCTCGAAGTCGTCATCGTCGCGCCGTCGCGAGCGACTCGACGCGGTCGAGTCGGAGCTTGAGGGGTTCTGCGGCGTGCGTGTCGTCGAAGTGGGCGAGGTCGTGTTGATGGCGCGCGCGAAAATCGAGGGCCTGCGCGCGGCGACCGCGCCGGTCGTCGCCTTCGCCGAAGACCACTGCTTCCCGTCGCCCACTTGGGCCGAAGTGTTGATTGAGCGGCACGCGGGCGAGTGGGCGGCCGTCGGCCCCGCGATGCGTAACGCCAACCCCGCGACGATGTTGAGTTGGGCGGGCATCTACCTGCACTACGGCTGCTGCGTCGAACCCGCGCGCGCGGGCCGGGCCAATCAACTGCCGTGGCACAACATCGCGTACAAGCGCGACCTTCTGCTCGCGTGCGGCGAAGATTTGCGGCAACTGCTCGCCGTCGAGGGCGTCCTGCTCGACGAGCTTCGCGCGCGCGGGCACGCGCTCTACTTCGAGGCCGGGGCGAAGACCTATCACGTGCAGATAACGCGGCTCTGGTCGTGGATGCGACATTCGTTCTGGGGCGGCCGTCTGTTCGGCGCGGTGCGCGCGAGAGAGAATCGCTGGACGGTCTGGCGTCGGCTGGTCTACATCGGCGGCGGGGCACTCATCCCGCTCGTCAAGCTGCGGCGCACGCTCCCGAAAATTCGTCGCGCCGGACGCGCGCGAGAACTCCTGCCGCGAGTGCTTCCGGCGATGCTCGCGGGACTCATCCCGCACGCGCTCGGCGAGGTGACGGGCTACGCCCTCGGACTCGGCGACGCCGAGCGGCGTTACTCATACTTCGAGATGCGGCGCACGCAACACATCACCGACGGCGACCGGCGGCGGCTCGACGCGGAAGACTTTTTTCACACGGACGGGGGAGGCGTCGCGGCTTGATGAAAGGCGGAGGGATGGAGATGTCTGCGAAGGGCGGCGGCGCGCCGGAGATGTCGGTCGTGGTCGTCACGCCCGATTGTTACGAGACGGTGCGAAAGACCATGCGCCACCTGCGCGCGCAGAAGGGGCGCGAGCGGCTCGAAGTCGTGATGGTCGCGCCGTCGCGCGCGTCGCTCAATCTCGACGACGCGGAGTTGCGCGACTTCCACTCGCATCGAGTCGTCGAAGTCTTCCCGTTCGACTCGACGGCGCGCGCGCGCGCAGAGGGGGTGCGCGCGGCGTCGGCCTCGATCGTGGCGCTCGTCGAGGATCATGCGTTCCCCGCGCCGGGATGGGCCGAGGCTTTGATGGAGCGGCACAGAGAGAGTTGGGCGGCCGTCGGGCCGGTGATGGCGAACGCCAACCCGCGCAGCGCGACGAGCTGGGCCAACCTGCTCATCGAGTACGCGCCGTGGGTCGAGCCGCAGGAGGGCGGCGAGCGCGAGCACCTGCCCGGACACAACGGCTCTTACAAGCGCGACGTGCTCGTCGCTTACGGCGACGCGCTCGAAGCGATGCTCGACGCCGAGAGCGTCCTTCATTGGGACTTGCGCGCGCGCGGGCATCGACTCTATTTAGAGCCGCGCGCGCGAACCTTCCATCAGAACTTCTCGTTGGCCGGGGCGTCCGTCCCCCTTCGCTTTAACGGCGGGAGGCTCTTCGCCGCCGCGCGCGCGCGCGGCTGGCCCGCGTGGCGCAAAGTGATGTTCGCGGCCGCCGCGCCGCTCATCCCGGCCGTGCGTTTGGTGCGCATCACGCGCGAGCTTTTGAAGCCGGGGCGTCCGCGTCGCGCGTTCGCGCGCGCGCTTCCGGCGCTCGCCGCCGGACTCGTCTGCGACGGCGCGGGCGAGATGGTCGGCTACGCCTTCGGCGCGGGGCGCGCGATGGCGAAACTGACAGACCTTGAGTTTCACCGGCGACGCTACCTCGCGCCGCACGACCTCACGCGCGAGACGGCCGCCGACTAGGAATCAGAGATTTCAAATTCGAGATTTGAGATTTCAAATGAGACGAATGCGACGGGCGAGTGATGACGAATGACGACGAGTGATGAAGAGTGATGGCGAGCGCGGCGAGTGAAATTGAGAGCGCGCGTCCCGCGCGGCAACTGGCGGCGGGGACGC
This sequence comes from Pyrinomonadaceae bacterium, assembly GCA_036277175.1. Classification (GTDB taxonomy): domain Bacteria; phylum Acidobacteriota; class Blastocatellia; order Pyrinomonadales; family Pyrinomonadaceae; genus DASQDT01. Next base: position 2,271 of record DASUNL010000366.1, read on the forward strand.
TGCGCATCTTCGCGGCCGAGGCGCTGATTGTCCCGACCGGCGTCCTGACGGCCGTGTTCCTCAGTCGCCGCTTCGGCCCAGAAGGCTATGGGCTTCTGACGCTCGCGGGCGTCACGGTCGCGTGGGTCGAGGCGAACGTCGCCTCGGCGCTCTCGCGCCCGGTCATCAAACTCGTCGGCGAGACGGACGACTGGCGCGGGGTCGCGTCGGCCGCGCTGCGACTCTATCTCGCGGCGGGCGTCGCGCTCGCGCTCGCGCTCGCGGCGGCGGCCGCCCCACTCGCAAACGCGCTCGGCGAAGGGTTGGAGCTTGCCAACTACCTGCGCCTCTACGCGCTCGAAATCCCACTCTTCTGCGCGGCGCAGGCGCACCGCTCGGTGCTCGTCGGACTGGGCCGCTTCCGCGAGCGCGCGTGGGCGAGCGCCGCGCGTTGGACGACGCGCCTGCTCCTCGTCGTCGTGCTCGTCATGCTCACAGGCTCGATTGCCGCCGCCATCTGCGCGAGCGTCCTCGCCTCGCTCGCCGAGCTCGCGCTCTGCCGCGCGCGCGTGCGAATACCACTGTTCGGCGCGAGCGGCGCGCGTCGTCTCGGCGGCTACGCGCTCCCGCTCGTCGCGTCGGCGCTCTGCCTCAGTCTCTTCGGGCGACTCGACCTCGTGCTGCTCAAAGCTCTCGGCGGGACGGCGGCCGAGGCCGGACTCTACGGCGTGGCGCAGAACTTGGCGCTCCTGCCGAGCCTCTTCTCGTTCGCGTTTGCGCCCGCGCTGCTCTCGACACTGAGCCGCGCCGCGCGCGACGGCGACCTGCGCGGCGCGCGTGAAGTGGCGGCGAAGGCTGTCCGCGCGCCGCTCGTGCTCTTACCGCTTGCCGCGTGCGTCGCGGGCGCTTCGGACGAGATTGTGCGACTCCTGTTCAGCGCGCGGTTCGGCGGGGCGGCGACGCCTTTCCGACTCCTCATCTTCGCGTCGCTCGCGCTCGTCCTAGTCTCCGTCGCGGCGAGCATGATGACGGCCGCCGGGCGCGCGATGTGGACTCTGCACGCGGCTTGGCCAACGGTCGTGGCGGCCGCCGCGCTCCACGCGCTCGT
>DASUNL010000367.1:0-2310 GCA_036277175.1 Pyrinomonadaceae bacterium
TTGGTTCTCCTCCGAAAGAGTTTGATGAAGACTGCGCTTGTCTCTTGAGCGGGGCCGGGGGCGAATCAATGTCAACTACGTTTCTAGCGGGAGAGTCTCAGTTCGCTCCCGGCGCGGCGCGCCCGCCGATACGCCGCAGGAGTTCTTCGAGCGAGGAGCGGAAGCGGACGCGACCGCGCACGCCGCGCAGCCACACGTCGATTCGCTCGGCGCTCGCGTTGACGCCGACGCGCAGGCGCACGCCGCGCGCGTCGCCTTGGCCCAAAGAGACGTCGGTCGAAGCCTCAAAGCATTCCTCGACGATGTGCCGCTCCGTGATGTTCAGCTCGAAGTTCTCGTCGGCTGACGCGCGCGGCGAGTCGGTTGTGCAAGCAAGGTCGGCGGCGGCGTCGCGTGCGACGGGCGGGGGCGTCTGCGTGGTGGCGTCGGGCGGGCGCGGCGGGTCGGTCTGCGCGCGTGCCGCGATGGCCGAGGCTAGAAGTGTGAACAGTATTGCGGCGGTGCGGGAAAGTTTAGGCTTCAAGGCTGCGTCCTCGCCGTCCGCGCGCGCCTGTTGCTGCTGTCGTTTGCGCGGCGCGCGGCGCGTCTCGGGTTATCCGAGGGGGCTCGGGCGGCGGGGGGCGTGGGTGTCGCTGTGTCGTTGGGGGGCGTTTGGTTAGCGGGCGGCGCGTCGTTGACGGGCGGCGCGGCGGCGTCGCTTGGGGGTATCTCGCCGAGGGCTTCGGCGACGATGCGGTCGATGTCGGCGAAGACGCTGACGATGCGGAGCGTGATGCCAATGTCGCGATAAGTGACGCCGGGCTGCACCTCTTCGGGCAGGTTCTCGCGCTCCGACTCCCAGAGCGTGCGCCGTTCGGGCCGGCCCGTGAACTCGACCTTCGGGTTCGGCACTTTGCGGAAGAGCACCTCGGCGGCCGTCACGCGCGCCGTAATCGAGAGGTCGGCCTCTTCGGGCGAGGGCTTGTCCGTCGTCGCGTTCTGCCGAGACGTCTGCGGCGCGGCCGTCGTCGGCGTCGGCGGCGCGCTCGCCGGGGCGTTCTGCGCAGACGCGACTACAGCGAGTCCGCAGACCAAAAGGACTGCGGCCGCCGCGCGCACGAAAAGTGTTGACGCTTCGAGGCTCATCGCGTGTTCCGAAAGAGTTTGAGGGGGACGCTGTCCGAAGAAGCTTTGCGGCCGACAGTCGCGGCCTCTCTAAATCCGTGCGGGGGCGAAGGGGAATGAGTGCGCGGCTATGATATGCAAACGTGGCGCGCGCCGCAAGCTTTTCGTCGCCGCGCGTCAAGCATCTCGTCGCCGCGCGTCAAGCATTTCATCTCTGCGCGCGTCGTTCACTCTTCGCGGGGGAGGAGGCGCGACTCTTCGCGGGCCTGCGCGTCGGGCGCGGGCGTGCAGTAGGCGACGACGCGGTTGCGCCCCTGATGCTTCGCGCGGTAGAGCGCCGTGTCGGCCAGCTCGACCAACTCGATGGGGTCGCGCGCGTCGTCGGGGTAGGCGGCGACGCCGACGCTGATGGTCAAACGCAGAGGCTCGGCCGCCATCTCGGACGACGCGCCGCGCCGCGTCGCCGAAAAGAGATTCTCCTCGACCGACGCGCGCACGCGCTCGGCCGCGACGAGGCCCTGCGTGCAGTCGGCGTTTAAGAGAAACGCGGCGAACTCCTCGCCGCCGAAGCGCGCGGCCACGTCGCCCGCGCGAAGCGCGCGCTTGATGAGGAGGCCGACCTCCTCGATGGTCTGACTGCCGACGAGGTGTCCGTGCCGGTCGTTCACTTCCTTGAAGTGATCCAAGTCCATCATCAGGACGCAGAAGGGTCGGCCCTCGTCCTCGGCGCGCGCCGCCTCGCGCCGCAGCTCCGAGAAGAACGAGCGACTCGTCAGAAGTCCGGTCAGCTCGTCGTGCGCGAGCAGGCGGTGGATGTGGCGCTGAAACTCGCGGTCAATGTCGTCGAGCAAATCGAAGCGCAGGAGGTGCTCGCCGATGATGAGCTTGTCGCCGTCGTGCAGGTAAGTCTCCGTGACGTACTCGCCGTTGACGACCGTGCCGTTGGTCGAGCCGAGGTCTTGGATGCGGTAGCGGCGCTCGCCCGTCTTGGCGTCGCGCTCGGTCGTGATGCGCGCGTGCATGCGCGAGGCGCGCGCGTCGTTGACGCGCACGTCGGCCTCAATCGCGCGACCCAAGATGACCTCGTCGCGTTCGAGCGGGATGGGCGCGGCGAGGAGTTCTCCGCGCAGGAAGACGAGCGCGGGGTGGCGCTCGCGCGCCGAGGCGCGCGCCGGGACGGGCACGGTGATGTCGAAGCTGTTGTCG
>DASUNL010000368.1:0-3551 GCA_036277175.1 Pyrinomonadaceae bacterium
GTCGCCCTTGGACGAGTACAGCAAGCTCGTCCTGACCGAGGAGGAGAAGCAGGTCTCGCCCGACAAGGTGGCCGAGCTCGAAAACGAGATTCAGAACACGCTCGATTTCAAGTTCCGCCCGAACCCGCTCATCCAGCAGTACATCAACTTCTACCAGAGTCGCGGTCGCGGGACGATGGAGACGGGCCTGCGTCGTTCGGGCCAGTTCACCTCGATGGCGCGCAAGATTTTCCGCGAGGAGGGCGTGCCCGAAGACATCGTGTGGCTCGGTCAGGTCGAGAGCGCGTGGCGGCCGACCGCCCGCTCGTGGGCCGCGGCCTCGGGCCTCTGGCAGTTCATCCCCTCGACGGGCTCGCGCTTCGGCCTGCGCCAGACCGCGTGGGTTGACGAACGCAACAGCTTCGAGAAGGCGACGCGCGCCTCGGCCAAGTACCTGAAGTGGCTGCACAGCCGCTACAACAACTGGGAGCTGGCGCTCGGCGCTTACAACACCGGCGAGGGCAACATCGACCGCGCCATCCGCCGCGCCGGGTCGTCGAACTTCTGGGACATCTATCCCTACATCGCCAACGAGACGCGCAACTACGTGCCGAACATCTTGGCCGTCATCCTCATCGCCAAGAACCCGGAGAAGTACGGCTTCCGTGGCGTGCAGCGGATGACGCCGATTGAGAAGACCTACGACACCATCAGCGTCCCGTCGGCGACGAGCCTGCACTTGCTCGCGAGCCTGACCGACACGAGCGTCGATTACCTGCGCTCGATTAACCCGGAGCTGCGGCGCGACACGACGCCGCGCGGCGAAAGCTACAACGTCCGTGTCCCCGGCGGACGCGGCAAGACGGCCGTCGCGCTCCTCAAGCGCATCCCCGTCGAGCGCCGCGACCAAGTCGCGCGCGTCATCACGGTCGCGCCGGGCGAAGACTTGCAGGCGGTGGCCGCGCGCACGGGCACGAGCGTCGCGCAGTTGCAGCAGTGGAACGGCGGCCTCGACCTCGCGGGCGGCGGCAAGATAGTCGTCCCGCCCGGCTCGAACGTCCGCCTGACGAACAAGGTCTACGACCGCGCGCGCGGCGGGTCTTCTTCCACGGCGGCCGGAAGCTCGCTCTTGACCTACACGGCGAAGGCCGGCGAGACGGTCGCGCAGATCGCGGCGCGCTACGGCGCGAGCGTCGATGAGGTCGCAAAACTGAACGGCGTCGCGGCCGACGCGCAGCTCCCGCGCGGGCGACAGATTAGAGTGCCGACGAGCGGCGCGACGAAATCAACGGCCGCCCCGGCGACGCGCCGCCGCCGCTAAGACGTCAAGTAGAGTCGAGTCCTTTGAAGCGAGCGCGCTTTCAGTCCCAAGCTGAAAGCGCGCTCGCTCGTTTCCACCCTCCCTAACACAACCCGCGTCGCAAGCCGCCCACCCCGCGCGAGAAGGAGCAACTCTATAATGCTCTTCCGGACGCAGTCGGCGGCCGTCTACGGCATCGACGCCGACCTCGTTGACATCGAAGTCGACCTCGCGCCGTCGCGCGGTGAGGCCGACACGCCTTCTTCGGTCACCATCGTCGGCTTGCCCGATTTGGCCGTCCGTGAGTCGCGCGAGCGCATCCGCGCCGCCGTCAACAACAGCGGCTTCTTCTTCCCGTTTCATAAAACGACCATCAACCTCGCGCCGGCCGACGTGCGTAAAGAGGGCGCGTCGTTCGACCTGCCCATCGCGCTCGGCATCCTCGGCGCGAGCGGCGACCTGCTCGCGGGCGCGGGCGGCGGCGAAACGGATGACGGCGCGCAGGTGCTCTCCGACACGCTCTCGGTCGGAGAGCTTTCGCTCGACGGTCGCGTGCGCCCCGTGCGAGGCGCGCTGCCCATCGCGCTTCGCGCGCGCGAGGCGGGCGTAAAGTTTCTCCTCTTGCCCGAGGCGAACGCGAAGGAGGCGGCCGTCGTGCGCGGCGTCGGCGTCTACCCCGTTGCGAGTTTGCGCGGCGCGGTCGAGTTAATCGTCGCGCTCAAAGACTCGAACCCCGCGCGCGTGCGACCCGCGCCGCTCGGCGTTGACCCCGCGCAACTGCTCGCGCCGCGCCGCGACGCCGCGCTCGACTTCCGCGAAGTGCGCGGGCAGTTAGCCGTCAAGCGCGCACTCGAAGTCGCTTCGGCCGGTTCGCATAACATCCTGCTCATCGGCCCGCCCGGCTCGGGCAAGACGATGCTGGCGAAGCGTCTGCCGACAATCCTTCCGCCGCTCGAATTCGAGGCGGCGATTGAGTTGACGAAGATTCACTCGGTGGCGGGGCTGACGGGCCGCGCGGGGCTCGTCACCGAAAGACCTTTCCGCGCGCCGCACCACACCATCAGCGACGCGGGGCTAATCGGCGGCGGCACAGTCCCGCGCCCCGGCGAAGTCTCACTCGCGCATCACGGCGTGCTCTTCCTCGACGAGCTGCCGGAGTTCGACCGCTCCGTCTTGGAAGTGCTGCGCCAGCCGCTCGAAGACCAGCGCGTGACTATCAGCCGCGCCTCGATGACCCTGACCTTCCCCGCTTCCTTCATGCTCGCGGCCGCGATGAACCCGTGCCCGTGCGGATTCTTCAACGACCCCGCGCGCGAGTGCCGCTGCACGCCCTTGCAGATACAGCGTTACGTCGGGCGCATCTCCGGCCCGCTCCTCGACCGCATAGACATCCACGTCGACGTCCCGGCCGTGCGCTTCAAAGAACTCGCCGACGCGGGCGCGCCCGAGGGCGAAAGCTCCGACGAGGTGCGCGAGCGCGTCGAGGCGGCGCGCGCTCGTCAGCACGAACGACTGCGCGGCGAGGGCCTGTTCTCGAACGCGCGCATGTCGCCGCGTCACATCCGCCGCCACTGCCGACTCGACGAGGAGGGCCGACTCTTGCTCGAATCGGCCATGACGCGACTCGGACTCTCGGCGCGCGCCTACGACCGCATACTCAAAGTCAGCCGCACCATCGCCGACCTCGACTTCGCGGAAGAGATACGCCCCATTCACGTCGCCGAGGCCGTCGGCTACCGCTCGCTCGACCGCACCTACTGGGCCTAAAGAGGCGCGCGTCGCGGCCGAGGCTTGTGCGGCGCGCGTCTCACGCCGTATGCTCAACGCTGCACGCACGCCACGAACGGCAGGACGGCCAAGTCCGCGCTCGGCGCGGGAAGAGTCGGCGGGCGTTGCGCGTGAGTGAAATTTAGGGCGGGGAGGGGCAACGACGCGCCCGAAGCATCGCATCACACAGCGCGTGAGGGAACTCGGTGACACGTCACGACTTCCGGCGGCAAGAGCGCGCGCGGCGAGGTGCTTCGGAAGAAGGTCGGATGGGGGCGCGTCCCGGTCGCTCGGGTGGAGGCGGACATGACGACGAGAGCCGCTGTCCTTTCGCCCGTGCCGACGCTCGGTCACGTGGCGGCTACCGACACAGATAATAAGCAGGGCACGGACTACGAGCTGGCGCGGTTGTCGGCCGTGGGCGACATGGCGGCCTTCGAGCTCCTCTACGAGCGCCACAGCCGGCGCGTCTACTCCTTGTGCCTACGGATGACGCAGAACCCGG
>DASUNL010000369.1:0-2664 GCA_036277175.1 Pyrinomonadaceae bacterium
ACTCCTCGTCGTCCACGACGACGACGCGGAGAGCGGCGCGTCCGCACGTCTCTGTTTCGGCCGCCGCGTGCTCCTCTTCGGCGGCGACCGCGCGCGGGAGTCTGATGCGGAAGGTGCTCCCGCGCCCCGGCTCCGACGTGACCTCAATATGCCCGTGGTGGCGCTCGATGATGCCGTAGCTGACGAACAGCCCGAGGCCCGTCCCCTGCAAGCCCTTCGTCGTGTAGAACGGCTCGAAGATGCGCCGGCGCACTTCGTCGGTCATCCCCGCGCCCGTGTCCTCGAAGGTGACGAGCAGGTCGTCGCCTTCGCCCGCGCAGCCGATGGCGAGGCGGCCGCCGTCGGGCATCGCGTCCACGGCGTTGACGATCATGTTGACGAAGACCTCGCGCAACTCCGACGCGCTGCCCTCGGCGCGACTGCACGGCTCGGACTCGACCCGCACGTCGTAGCTTAAGCCCCGCGCCAAGGCGTCGTTCTCCCAGCGCGTGCGCGTAATCTCGGCCGCGTCGCGCAGAAGCTCCCCGACGTCCACGGCCGAGAACTCTTCGCCCGGCGTCTGCCGCGCGAACGAGCGTATGCGGCGGACGGTGGCGGCGGCGTCCTCGGCCGCCGTCTGGATGATGTCGAGTCCGTGCGCGACCTCTTCGTCGCGCGTCAGGCGGCGGAGCAGTTGTGCGCGGCCGAGGATGGCGGCCAAAGCGTTGTTGAAGTCGTGCGCGACGCCCGAGGCGAGCTGACCCAACGCGCGCAGCTTGTCGGCCTGCTCGGCTCGCTCAAGCTCCTGCTTCTGATCGGTGATGTCGCGCGCGATGCCGAGGACGCCGGTCACGCGCCCGTCGATGACGAGCGGCGCGTTGTCGATTAAGGCGAAGCGCACCTGCGCGTCGTGCGTCACGAAGCGCATCTCGTAGGTCTGCGACTCGCCGCGCAGCGCGCGCGCCGAGTACTCCAGAACCTTCTCGCGGTCGGCGTCGTGCGCGAGCAGAAAGAAGTGGCGGCCGATGACCTCGTCGACGCGGTAGCCGGTCATCGCGGAGAGCGCGTGGTTGCACCACTGGAAGCGGCCCTCTAAGTCGCACGCATAGATGGCCTCGCGCGCGCTCTCAAGGACGTTTTCCAGAAGCGACTGACGCTCGCGCGCCAACGCCTCGACGTGGCGCAGCTCCGAGAGGTCGCGCACCGTGCAGACCGTGCCCACGCTCCGCCCGCCGACGTGCACCTGCTCGGCGCTCACGAGGACGGGCCGTCCCAAGCGCTCGGGCGTGTATTCGAGCGTCACGCCGCGCCCGGCCGCAATCACGCGCTCGATGACGCACGGGCCGCCCGACAGCCCCGCGCCCGCGCTCAAAATCTGACAGCAGCCGAGGCCGAGGAGCGCGCGCGGCGACTCGCCCTCCATCGACGCGCCCGCGCGGTTGACGCGCATCAGGCGGCGATCGTTACCGAAGATGAAGACGCCGTCCGACATCGCGTCAAACGTCGCCTCCCAAGTCTGCTTGCCGCGCGCGACCATCTCGAACAGCTCGGCCTGACGGATGGCGATGCCGGTCTGGTCAGCGACGGCGCGCGCCAGCACCACGTCGGAGTCGCGCCAACGACGCTGCTCGCGCACGTTCGAGATGGTGAACGCCCCGCGCATCTCCTCGCCGACGTGGATGGCGGCGTACATGATTGAGCGGACGCCGATGCGCTCAAGGATGCTCTCGTAGACGGGGCGGATGCGCGCGTCGGTCGCCACGTCGTCGAAGGCGAGGACGCCGTGGCGCGTAATCATGTCGATGAGGTCGCTGACGAGCGTCACGTCGTAGACGCCGCCGACCGGCTCCATGCCGTCGGCGTCGTACTCGGCGACGTTGCGCACCACTCCCGCCTCCTTGTCGACGACGAAGAGCGTGCAGCGGTCGGCCCCGAGATGAACGCCCATCTCCTCGACTGCCGTGCGGAAGACCTCGGCCGGGTCGAGCGAGCGGCGGACGGCCAGTGTGATGCGGTTAATCAACGCCTCGCGCTCGACCTGCTGCGCGAGCGCGTCGGCGTCCTGCTGCCGCTCGATGAGCTGCGCGGCCTGACGCGCGAACGCGACGACGGGCAAGACTGACTGGCGGTCGGGCGCGCGCCCCGAGCGCGGGTCGTCGAGTGAGATGATGCCGATGTGCTCGCCGGCGCGCGTGACGAGCGGGACCATCAGCTCGTCACCGTCGTGCCAGCGGGCCGCGCCACGGTCGGCCGGGGCGAAGCGTTCGACGTCGGCCTTGTAGCGGTCGGGGAAGACGCGGTCGAGCAGGTGGTAATGCGTGGGCGGGAAGTAGGAGGCGAAGCCCAGCTCGCCGACCTCGATGCGCGCGCCGGAAGTGATGAGGCGCGTCACCTCCTCGCGCGAGAACTCGCCCGAGGCGAGGCGCTCGATGTGGTCGGGCGGGACGTTCGACGAGTAGGAGAGGACGCGCGGGTGGCAGGGCGGCTCGTCCGTAAAGAGCACGACGAGGCAGGTGCGGTAGTCCGTGAGACTCGAAATCGAATCGGCCAGTCCCGCGAACGCCAGCTCGACGGCGCGCGGGCCGTCGGCGGCGGTCAGCGCGGCCAGAGCTTCGAGCTGCTCGACGGAGGTGTCGAGTCGCTTCTCGGCTTCGAGCCGCTCGCTCAACTCGCGGTAGTGCTGAA
>DASUNL010000370.1:0-7397 GCA_036277175.1 Pyrinomonadaceae bacterium
CTCCCGGTCTTCGAGCGGCGCACGCCGCTCTGGTACTACATCCTCAAGGAGGCCGAACTCGGCGGCGGCGAGCGTCTCGGCCCCGTCGGCAGTCGCATCGTCGCCGAGACCTTCGTCGGCCTCATCAAGAAGAGCCGCTACTCGATTCTCGGCGAGCAAGACTGGCGGCCCGTGTACGGCCGCACCGATCCGTCAACGGGTCGCGCGCGCTTCGAGATGGCCGACCTCATTGACTTCGCGGGCGTCGTCGACCCCCTAGGCGAGCACGAGCGCGCCCTGCAGGCTAACCCCACTTGACCGTGACGGCCGGCGCGGCGCGCCTCATCCGTGGACGAGCCGCGAGCCGTCGAGCAGTAATCCCAGAAGAATGCCGAGGAGGGCAGAACCATGAAAATCTTTGAGAACCTTCAGAGGGTGGCCGCGGCCGTGGCGTTGGATGACTTGTCCGGCGGCACTTTCGGCGAGAGGGTCAAGAACGCCGGCATCGACGCCGTCATGGGCGGCATCAACTCGGAGGCGTGGAAGAAATACATGTCGCTCTTCGCCGACAATGCCGAGCAGTTGAAACTCCTGACGACCCCCGACCCTGAAAACGACCCGAGCTACCTCCCGCAGTCGCGGGCCTACATCGTGACGAACTCCATCTGCGGCACCATCACGGGGACGCGCACGCACCTCAACGTCGACCGCGACATCGACGAGAACCTTTCGACCGACGACGACGGGACTGTCGTCAGGCCCTTCTCCATCCCGGAGATTTAACGCCGCCTGCTCATCGTCGGCCCGCGCCCGAAGGCGTCGGCCGGAGGCCGCGGTCGACGCTGATGACGTCCGTCAGCGGCCACCGGGCGGCGCTCACGGCGCGGGCCGGCGGCCACCACTCACACACGAACGAAGCGTGACCGCGCACCGAGACGATGCTGGAACAGCAATACCTACTCGCGAACAACCACAGGGCCGTCTACAAGTCGCACAGCGCGCGCTGGGAGCGTCTGTGTAGAACTTATCTTCCTTACAAGGCGAAGGATTCCATCTGGCGTTACAGCCGCGAGGAGTCTCCTGACGACCCCGAGCAAGGTTGGAAGCTACACGTCTCGGCGACCGTCCTCGGCGCGTGTCACATAATGGAGCGCACGGGGCCGCTTCTGCGCCGCCGTCAGGTTCTTTACAAAGCCCCGGCGTCGCTCGACGAGTTGGACAAACTAAACAGCGGTCTCTACTACGGCTACTCGCAGGTCGGGAAGTTTCTGACCATCTACCCGCGCACGGACGAAGAGGCCGTGCTGCTCGCGCGCGCGCTCCACTTGATAACCCGTCACACGCCCGGCCCCGCCGTCCCCTTCGACCTCAGGTACAGACCCGACGGCTGCGTCTATTACCGCTACGGCGCGTTCAAGGCGATGGAGATTGACGGGCCGGACGGCTCGCGCATCTTCGCGATGCGCGACCCCGGCGGGCGACTCGTCCCCGACCCACGCGACTCGAACGCGAAACCCGTCTGGGCCGTCGACCCCTTCCCGCCGCAGCGCGCCGCTCGCGCGCACAAGCCTTCGCCGTCGCCTTTGAAGACGACCTACAAGGCTTTCCGCGCCCTCTCGCAGAGGGGCAAGGGCGGCGTCTATCAGGCGTTGGATTTGAGCGGCGGCGAGCCGCGTCTGTGCGTCTTGAAGGAGGGGCGGCGCGACGGCGAGGTCGGGTGGGACGGGCGCGACGGTTTCTGGAGAGTCAGGCACGAGGCCCGCGTCCTCGACGCGCTCGACAAGGCGGGCGCGGGCGTCCCGCGCGTCTACGCTTCGTTCGAGGCCGACGGGAATTTCTACCTCGCCGCCGAGCACGTCGAAGGCGTCAACCTCGAAAACTGGCTCGGGCGCAAACGCCGTCGTCTCGCGCTCGCGCGCTCCTTGCGTTACTCGGTCGAGTTGGCGACTGTGCTGGCGCGCGTCCACGCGGCCGGATGGGTCTGGCGCGACTGCAAGCCGCGCAACATCATCCTCACGCCGCGCGGCCGTCTGCGCCCGCTCGACTTCGAGGGCGCGTGCATGGTCTCGCGCCCCGACCCCGTGCCGTGGGGCACGCCCTGCTACATCCCGCCCGAGTGGGGCGCGAAGTTCACGGGCCGCTCGCGCCTGCCCGAAGACCTCTACGCGCTCGGCTCGATAATCTACCTGCTCCTGACGGGCTGCCCGCCTGAGGCCGCGCCCACGCTCACGCTCGAAAAACTGAGGCGCAACGTGCCCACAGCCGCGCGCCGCGTCGTCGCCGAACTGCTCGACGCAGACCCGCGACGACGCCCCCACGCGCACACGGTCGCGCGGAGACTGACAGCAGTCCTCGACGGTAAAAAGACGTGAATCGTCTTTTCACGTCTTTAAGGATTGAGGTTCATGCGGCTGGCGAGGTCTAAGTAGCGCGGGTCGGTGCGGAGGTCGTCAAAGAGTGGCTCGACCAACAGGCTGATGAGCGAGGGGAAACGCTCCTCGTAAGCCTCTTCCAGATAAGCGAAGGCTCTGTTCTTGTCGCCCAGACCGATGTAGATAATCGCCTTCTCCTGCGCGGGGACGGGGCGATCCTTCGAGCGCTCTTCGAGCGTCCCGAGAACGGCGAGCGCGTCCACCTCGCGCCCCGTCTTGCCGTAGATGTGGCCGAGCGCGGCGGCGGCGTAAATTGGATTCACCGCGTACATACGTTGGAGCGTCTCGACCGCATCGCGCCTCGCCCCCAAATGCCAGTAAGAGAGCCCGAGGATGTAGAGCGCGCCGTCGTTGTCGGGATTCTTGGCGAGTTCCTCGTGGCAAATGTCAGCGGCCGCGCCGTAGCGCCGCGCGAAGTAGTGCGCGCGCGCCACGTTGAGGACGGCGGGCGACGAGAACGGGTCATACTTCCGGTTCAACTCGCTCTCACGAAGCGCTTCGTCGGCGCGGCCCGTAATCATCAAGAGCTGTGAGTACCAGTAGTGGGGCGAGGCGCTGTCGGGTTTCAGCTCGATGGCCTTGCGAAACTGCGCCTCCGCGCCCGCCCAGTCCCAGTCGTGGCGCATCATAACTACGCCCAGAGCCATGTGCGCCTCGCAGCTCAGGTTATCAATCTCAAGCGCGCGTTTCGCGGCGGCACGCGCCTTCGCATACATGTCGGCCGTATTTTCGTGGCCGAAGGCGACCGTCGGGAGAAAGACGTAGGAGTCGGCGAGCGCGGCGTGCGCCTGCGCGAAGAGCGGGTCGCGCTCGACGGCCTCATGGAAGTGCCTGATGGCCGTGCGGATGTTCTCCTTGTTGCGCCGCGTCCAGTAATACTGGCCGAGCATGTAGAGCCGCAGTGCCTCGGCGTCGTTGGTCTGGTGGCGCGCGAGTCTCTGCGCGTCGTCGCCGGGGAGCGAAAGACGCAGGCCCGTCACCACGCCGCGCGCCACGTCGTCCTGAAGCCTTATGACTTCGGCCATCCTGACCTCGAACGTATCAAACCACAGGCGCTTACCGTCGGCGTTGACGAGGTAGGCGTCGAGATAGAGCGCCTCGTCTTTGCGGACGAGTTTGCCGACGAGCACGGACTCGACGCCGAGCTGGCGCGCGGCCTCGGCCGGGTCGACGCCCGCGTCCTTATATATGGAGACGAGACGCTGCGGCTTGACCTTCAGCTCGGAGAGGCGCGAGAGGTTGCGCGTCATGTTCTGCGCCAGCCCCTCGCTCAAGTAGTCGAGGCTCGCGTCGCCGCTCTCGTTCGCGAAGGGCAGGACGGCGAGCGTGTGCGTCGTCGGCTGTTTGAAGTAGGCGACGAAGGCGGCGAGCGCGACGGCGACGAGCGCGACGAGCGCGAGGGCGAAGCGGCGGCGGCCCCATGGAGTCGGTGCGTGTGTGGCGGCGCGGCGCGCTTCGTCGCGCTCGCGCTCGCGCTCGCCACGCACCTCGCGCAGGTCTTGCAGAAGCTCGGCCGCCGTCTGATACCGCAGCCCGCGCTCCTTCTCCAGACAACGGAGCGCGACGCGACGCAAGCCCTCGCGCGTCGCGTCCGACGTCTCGGCGTGCGGCGCGGGCGGGTCGTCCTCCTTGATGGCCCTGAGGATGTCTTCGACGCCTTCGCGCCGAAACGGGTTCGTGCCGCAGAGCATCTCGTGGAGGACGATGCCGAAGCTGAAGATGTCCGTGCGGTGGTCGACCGCCTCGGCGCGCACCTGTTCGGGCGACATGTAGGCGACCGTGCCGATGACGAGCCCGGCCGTTGAGGTCTGGTTGGCGTCGGCGACGGCGACGGCCAACTCTTGCTGCTGGCGGACGAACTTCGCCAGCCCGAAGTCGAGCACCTTGGCCTTGCCCTCGGGCGTCACGACGACGTTCTGCGGCTTGATGTCGCGGTGGACGACGCCGCGCGCGTGCGCGGCCGCGAGTGCGCCCGCCATCTGCTCGGCGAGGTCGAGCACACGCTCCGAGGGAAGCGGCCCGCCGCGCATCGACTCGCCGAGCGTCTCGCCCTCGACGTAGTGCATGACGATGAAGTTGTAGCCGTCAATCTCCTCGATGTCGTAGACGGTGCAGATGTTCTCGTGTTCGAGCTTGGCGACGGCCCGCGCCTCTTTCGTCAACTGCTCGCGCGCCCACTCGTCGTCGAAGAATCGGTTGGCGAGAAACTTGAGCGCCACGTCGCGTTCGAGCTTCGTGTCCTCGGCGAGGTAGACGTGGCCCATCCCGCCCCGGCCGAGCGGCCGGAGGATTTTGTAGTGCCCGATTGCTTTCCCCGTCAGCGGTTCTGTCAGACCCTCTGAGATGACCTGCATGCCGAGGGTGAGGGCCGGGCGCTCGATGAAGCTCTGCTGGCTCTCGTAGGACGTGACGAGCGACTCGACCTCGCGGCGCAGAGTCTCGTCGCCCGAGCAGGCGCTCGCGAGATAGTCGTCCCGCTCCTCGCGCCCGAGTTCGAGGGCCGCGTGGAACAACTCCTCGACGCGCCGCCAGTCGTTACTTGCCATCGCCTATCTCCCGCGCCAGCCAAGCCTTCGCCATCTTCCAGTCGCGCATCACGGTGACGGTCGAAACTTCGAGCACCTCGGCCGTCTCCTCGACGGAGAGTCCGCCGAAGAAGCGAAGCTCCACGACGCGACTCTTACGCACGTCTTTCGCTTCGAGTCGCGTGAGCGCGGCGTCCAAAGCGAGCAGCCCCGAAGACCTCTCGGCCGTCATCACGCACGCCTCGGAGAGCGAGACCTGCACGGCCCCGCCGCCGCGTTTTTCGCGCTGCTGGTCGCGCGCGTAGTTGAGCAGGATGCGGCGCATTATCTGCGCGGCGATGGCGAAGAAGTGTGCGCGGTTCTGCCATTCGACGTTACGCTGGCGGATGAGGCGGAGGTAGGCTTCGTTGACGAGCGCCGTGGTCTGGAGCGTGTGGCCGGGGTTCTCGTGGCCCATGTAGCGGCTCGCGATGCGGTGCAGCTCACGCTCGACGAGCGGCATGAGACGTTCGAGGGCGGCCGCGTCGCCGCCGCGCCACGCATGCAAGAGGCCAGTGATGTCCGAGGGGCAAGACATCCGGGTTGTACCTGACGAGCCTCGGCGTCTTCAGATGAGAGGGACGCCGGTGAAGAAAAAAAGCGCGCCCTCGTCGGGGGGAGGGCTTCGAGTTTTTCACATATGTGCTTCGAGAGCGGGATGGGAGCGCGGGCAATTTGAGCGCCCCATCATTGACACCACGCGGAGGGCAGACGCGCTCGTATGCTGACGGAAATATTTATATATCCATTAGCGCCGAATTTCAATCCGGAAGGCGTCGCGCGGGCGTCTATTTCACTTTCAGCACGACGAGCGTCACGTCGTCGTGCTGCGGCGTGTCGCGACTCCACTCCGAGAGTGTGGCGGAGAGACGTGCGACCAGTTCCTCGGCCGACAGGTGTGCGTGGCGCGCGACGGCCGAGGTGAGACGTTCCTCGCCGAACTCCTCGCCGCGCGGGCTGAGCGCCTCGGTGAACCCGTCCGTGTAGGCGACGAGCACGTCGCCCGGCTCGAACTCGATGGTCTCCTGCTCGTAGGTGAACTCGTCGAAGAGGCCGATGACCGGCCCGCCCGTCGTCAGAAACGTCGCGGCCCGCCCCTCTTCAATCAACTCGCCCTCGTCGAACGCCGCGCCGTCTTCAAGCGCGCGCGCCGCGCCCGACATGAGACTCGCCAGCGTGCCGCCCGTCGAAGCCGCCGGGCCGTTGTAACCTTCCCCGACGCCGCCGCTCCCGACTGCGAGACGCCGCGCCTCGTTCGTCTCTCGCGCGCTCTCTTCTTCTCGCAAGCGGCCCGCGCGCTCGTCCTCGCCCGCGCCCGACGCGCGCAGGAGGATGGGCGGGTTGTGTCCGGCGTTGACGTAGGTGAGCGTGCGCGCGCGCTCGTCAAACTGCGCGTAGAAGAAGGAGGCGTAGCTGGCGGAATCGGTCGAGCGGTTGAGCAGGCGGTTCATCGACGAGACGAGTTCCGTCAGACGCTCCCCGACCGTCGGGGCCTGACTGCGCAAGGAAGCCTGCACCGTCGACATCAGAAGCGCGGCCGAAATCCCCTTCCCCGCCACGTCGGCGACGGCCACGCCGATTTTCCCCTCGTCGAGCAAGATGAAGTCATAGTAGTCGCCGCCGACGCCGCGCGCGGGATGACAGACGCCGGCCAACTCGGCCGTCAACATGCGCGGCGGGCAGTCCGGAAAAAGTCTGCGCTGCACGCCCTTCGCCATCTCAATCTCGCGCAGCAGACGCTCCTCCTCGACCTTGCGCCGGATGAGCCGCGCGTTATCGACCGCCAGAGCCATCTGCCACGCGACGGCCATCAACATCTGCCTGTCCTCGCGCGAGAACGGCAAATCGCCCAGACGCGGCCCGAGCGAGATGACGCCGAGCAGCTCGTTCTTCGACGCGACGGGCAGGAGCAGCGCCGACTTGACGCGCCGCAAAGTCTCGCCCTCGCGCCGACGCGCCGCCCCCGTCACGACCTCTTCGGAGAGAAGCATGCTCGCCCACGACTGCGGGTCGTCGAAGTTGACGACGAGCGGCAGCGGCGACTCCTTCAAGCGACGGACGACGAAGGCGTCGGCCGGCAGAAACAGGTCGTCGAACGTCTCACACGCGCTCTCCCCGCCCGCGTGCTGCGAGGAGGCGACACACGCATAAGCGCCCGTCGCCGGGTCGCGGAGGAAGATGCTCACGTTCTCGGTCTGCAAGGCGTCGCGCGACTTCGCGGAGACGAGCGAAGTCATCTCGCGCATGTCGGTCATCAGTCGCAATGCCTGCCCGAGGTCGGAGAGTATCTGCTGCGCGTTGTAGGCGCGTCGGAAGAAGCGCCGGTCTATCGCCGGGGCGATGACGCGGTGATGAAGCGCCGAGGTCAGATTCCAGACGACGACCGAGAAGACCCCGGCCGTAACGCCGACCGCGAGCACGT
>DASUNL010000371.1:0-2124 GCA_036277175.1 Pyrinomonadaceae bacterium
AGTGCGCGAGCGCGCGGTCGAGCCAGAGTTGGCGGCGCAGGACGCCGAGCACAAGCTCGTGGCAGAGAGCGCGGTCTTCCGGGTCAAGCTCGACGCTCAAACTCGCCAGCAGCGGCGCGGCGAAAGCGCCCTCCTCCTCGACGCGACGGAGGATTTCAAAAGCCGCGCGGCGCGCGGGCGAGACGGCATTTGAAGGAGCGTTGGCGGAAGAAGCGTTGGTGGAAGAAGCCGCAGCGCCCTTCGCGCGAACGCTTCCGCCTCGCTTCGCACCGCGCCCGCGCGTCGCGCCACGCTTCGCGCCGCCCGCGCCCTTCTTCGTCACGCTTCCGCGCCCTCGCCGAACGCGCCGAGCGACTCGCCCGCCGCGACGTGCGTGCCGTTGATGAAGTCGCGCGCGCTCATGCGCCGCTTGCCTTCGAGTTGCAAGTCCGTCAGACGCAGCGCCGTCCCCGCGCCGCAGGCGACGACGAGAGAATCACCGCTCGCTTCAATGATGCGGCCGGGCGTCGCTTCGATTACCTGACCGGGCGTCGCTTTCGTCGCCGCGCCCGACACTTCGGCGACGACGGTCGCGGCCTCGCGGATGACGAGGTGATGCCCCTTGTACTCGGTGTGTGCGTTCGGCCAAGGCTGAAAGCCCCGGATGCGTCGCTCGATGTCCGAGGCGTCGAGCGTCCAGTCGATGCGCCCGTCTTCCCTCTTCAGCATCGGCGCGAGCGTCGCCTCGGCGTCGTCTTGCGCGCGCGGCTCGATTTCGTCAAAGCGTCGAAGCGTCTCGCCTAACAACTCCGCGCCTTCGATGGAGAGGCGCGCGAGGAGTTCGGGCGCGGTCTCGCGCTCGCCGATTACTGTCTCGCGTCGGAGAAGAATCGCGCCCGTGTCCAAGCCCTCGTCAATGAGCATCGTCGTGACGCCGGTCGCGCGCTCGCCGCGCACGATGGCCCAGTTGACGGGGGCCGCGCCCCTGTACTTCGGGAGCAGGGAGAAGTGGACGTTGAGGCAGCCGCGACGCGGCGTGCGCAAGAAAGCCGAGGGGAGGATGCGCCCATAGGCGACGACGACGGCCGCGTCCGCGTCGGCGTGGCAGAAGAGGTCGAAGGCGGCGTCGGTTCTAATCTTCGCGGGCTGGTGGACGGGGATGCCGCGCGCGAGCGCGAACTCTTTGACGGGCGGGACGTGAAGTTTTTTGCCGCGCCCGGCCGGGCGGTCGGGCTGCGTCCAGACAGCGACGACCTCGTGGCCGTCCTCGACGCAGCGACGCAGAGACGGCACGGCCGACTCGGGCGTGCCCATGAAGACAAGGCGCATAAGAAGCTGTCAGCGGTCAGCCGTCAGCCGTCAGCCAAACCGAAAGCCAATCGACGCTGTCGTCGGCGGCTCAAGCTCTCGTCAACGGCGTCAGCGTTCACGACGACGACTTCGGCCGTGAGCTGAACGCTGATGGCTGATTGCTGAACGCTCCGTCAGTACGCGCAGCGGTAGTTCGAGCCTTCGTAGACTTTCGTCCAACTGCCGCCGGCGCGTTTGTAGATGTAGTAGCCCTGCCCCTCGAAGCTGCTCGCGGTCGAGACGACTTCCGCGACGCGGTCGCCGTCGAGGTCTGCGTAGTCGACGAGGATTTCGGCGAGGAAGCCGCCGTTGCCAACCTCGTCAATCATCGACGGGTCCATCATGTCGGCGGCCGCGACCCGCTCGAACTTTGCGAGCGCGGCCTTGTACGCCCCGTCCTGTCGCGGCTCGGCGATGAGGAAGAGCAGTTGGCGCGTGGCCTTTCCCTGCCGCGTGCGGAAGCTGCCGACGAGTTCGGCGCGGCCGTCCGCGTCGAGGTCGGCGGCCGTCAGGTTGATGCTCTCAAGCGTCTTGACGGCGGCCGCCGTCGCGCCCTTCCGCCGCATCACTTCGCCCGCGAGCTTGAGCGCCGCCGCGCGTTCGGCCTCGGTCGGCGCGCGCCGCGTGCCCGCGACGTCGCGGGCGAGCGTTTCCGAGTCGGTCGCGAGCGCCAACAAGACGCGGCCGACCTTGACGGGCGACTCCAACGCCACGTCGGCCCCGGCGCGGAAGCACTCGTCGGAGACGTGCGAGCGTTTGACCGCGAGCGACCCGGCCGCGCCGCCGCCGGAGATG
>DASUNL010000372.1:0-3516 GCA_036277175.1 Pyrinomonadaceae bacterium
GCGTGGCTCTCATCAAACGCCGCCCCGCCGTCAAACACCTTCCCGCCGTCGCTCTCTTCGCGCGTCAGTCTTTCGACGGCGAGAGCGAGTCCCATGATGAGGTA
Organism: Pyrinomonadaceae bacterium; assembly: GCA_036277175.1. GTDB lineage: Bacteria > Acidobacteriota > Blastocatellia > Pyrinomonadales > Pyrinomonadaceae > DASQDT01. The sequence continues at coordinate 105 of DASUNL010000372.1, forward strand.
GAAGACCGTGACGACCTCCGAGTCGCCCAAGTTCCAGTGGACGAGGCCGCCCGTGAGGAAGCCGACCAAGCCGCCCAGAGCGCCGAGCGCCAGCCCGCGCTCGACCCAACCTTTAATCCGCCGCCGACGCGCCATGCGCCAAAGCATCCGCGCGTAGAGCGCGACGAGCGCGAGCCACGCCGCGAGCGTCGGCAACCCGCGCTCGACCGCCAGTTGCAGCGGCACGGAATGAAAGTGGCTGACGTTCAGACGCCCGTCGTCGAACAGATGCCACTCGCGATGCCGACGCTTAATCGAATCCATCCCGACGCCGACGGCGAGGTGACGCGGCGAACGCGCGAGCAAGTCCACTCCCTCTCGATAGACCGTGAGACGCCAAGCCGTCGAGCCTTCCTTCGGGTCGAGAAATCCGACCTGCCGCCTCTGCTGCAAGACCAACAGCCCCGCGACGGCGAGCGGGAGCGCGGCCGCGAGCGTGACGAGGAGCACGCGGCGACTCGCGACCGCCCCGGCGACAGCGAGCGACGAGAGCAGCAGCCCGAGCCAAGAGGCGCGCGTCACCGTCAGGATGAGCGCGCCCGTGAGCACCGCCAAAGCGACGGCCAGCAGCGCGCCTTTCAGACTCCGCTTCCGCGGCAGCGCGACAAGCAATCCCAACGCGAGCGACGCGACGAGTTGCAAGACTTCGGCGTAGGTCGTGAAGTGTCCGAACGTGCCGTCGGCCCGCTCGTCGCGCCCGCGCGTCCAACCGAGGATGCCGAGCCGCGCGGCGGAAGTCTCGCCCGCGAGCGGCGGCGCACGCCTCGTAGAGAGCAGCCAGCGCACCTCCGCGCGGTACGCGACGACGCACCCCTCGCTCTCGGTCGAGACGCACGCCGTCTGCCCGTTCGGCCAGCGCATCACGACGCGGCGCGACGAGTCCGCGAGTAAAGTCTCCAACTCCTCCGGCGTCTCGACGCGCCCGCCCTCGGCTTCCAATATCGTGTCGCCCTCGCGCACGCCCGCCGCGCGCAAAGGACTCTCGGCCGCGAGCGACGTGACCTTCACGCCGCGCCCCCGAGCGAACTCGCCGAAGGCGATGAGCGCACTGAGCGCGCACGACGCGACGAGCGCGACGGCGAGCACGCGCGCCGCGCGCAGACTCCGCACGTTCTGGCAGACGACGTAGACAACCGTAAACAGACTCGCCGCGCGGAGCTTGCCGACCGAGATGTCAGGCTCGTAGGAGGCGAGCGCCGAAATGAAAGTGAAGATGAAGAAGGCGAGGAGCGCGTAGTCGACCGGCGTGCGGTGTGTGCGCGGGCGAGGGCCGACGAAGAACCTCACGACCCACAGGACGAGCGCGAGTATCCAAGCCGTCTGCGTCGCCGCAATCGAGTGCGGGGCGGAGACGGCGAGCAGGACGAGGAGTGCGGCAATCGCGCTGTCGAGTAGCGCCGGGAAGGACGAAGGCCGAAGGCGGAGGGCGTTTGAAATCTGAAATTTGAAATTCGTGATTTGTGATTTCAAATTTGACATTTCAAATGTTTGAGCACTGTCTTCAGTAGGCGTCGTCGCCGCGCAGCATGACGGGGAGCGTCTTGAGGATGATTTTGAGGTCGAGGAGCGGCGACCAGTTCTCGATGTAGAAGAGGTCGAGCTTGACCATCTCCTCGAACGAGAGGCTGTTGCGCCCCGAGACCTGCCACAGGCCCGTCAGCCCCGGCTTCATGTCGAGCCGCTGGCGGTGCCAGAGGTCGTAGGCCTCGACCTCGTAGGGGATGGGCGGGCGCGGGCCGACGACGCTCATGTCGCCGCGCAAGACGTTCCACAGTTGCGGCAGCTCGTCGAGACTCAAGCGGCGGAGCACGCGGCCGACGCGCGTGATGCGCGGGTCGTCGCGCATCTTGTAGACGGGACGCTCGCGCGCGCCGAGGTTCGTGTCGTCGCGCCCGGCGATGTACTTGCGCTGGAACTCGCGGTGCGCGCGGTCGTCCGAGTCGGCGCGCATCGTCCGAAACTTGTAGAAGAGGAACAGCCGTCCGTCCATCCCGACGCGCTCCTGCCGGTAGAAGACCGGCCCGCGCGAGTCGAGCTTGATGAGCAGCGCGACGGCGAGCCACACGGGCGCGAGCACCAGCAGCGCCGCGCCCGCGAGCAGGATGTCAGAGGCGCGCTTCGCCGCACGCGCCGCGCGCGGCAGAGGCTCGCGAAACAGTTTAATCATCGGCAGCGCGCCGATCTGGTCAACTTCAGTCTTGCGCGGCAGGAAACTGAACAGGCTCGGCGCGAGCCGGAACTCGACGCCGCTCCGTCGGCCCGCGCCCATCATCACCTCGAACAAGAGGTCGCGCGAGACGTTCGGGTCGGTGATGATGACCTCGTTGGCCCGCGTCTCGCGCAGGAGTTCCGCAAGCTCCTCGACGCGGCCGACGACGGGCAGGCCCTCGAACTCGCCGGCCGCATCGCCCGACGACGCTGACGACGACGGCGGTGCGCCGACTCCGACCGGCTCGCTCTCGACGACGCCGATGATGCGGTAGCCAAGCTCCGGCCTCCCCCTCATCTCCGCAACGCAGAGCGAAGCCTCGCGTCCGCGTCCCACGATGAGCGTCGGGATGAGGTTGACGCCGCGCCGGCGGATGACGATTTGCGCGGCGCGTGCGGCGAAGCGGAGCGCGAGCGAGAAGGCGAGGGCGAGCGCGAAGTCGAGGACGAAGACGCCGCGCGCGTAGGAGAAGGCGCGGAACTCGTAGCCGCCGCGATAGAGGAAGGCGGCCGTCGTGATGAGGAGAGAGCCGACGAGCGCGGCCTTAAACACACGCACGCCGTCCTCGACTAAAGAGAACTCGCCGCGCAGGCGGTAGAGGTCGAAGTAGAAGAACGCGAGCACGCGAATCGGGACGACGAGGAAGAGCAGCGCGCCGTAGGGCGCGAACGCCTCGCTCCACGCCGCGCCCGCACTCCCGGCGAAGACCGGCTCGCCCTCACGTAAACGAAAGGCGAGGACGAAAGAGGCGGCGGCCAGAGCGGCGTCGGCGAGCGCCAGCCCCGCGCGCACCGCCGGCACGACCCAGCGCGGCGCGCGCGCCCTCGCGCGCACCTCGCTCGCCCTCACACGCGCCTTTTCCAGTCCTTCGGCTCGCATCCTAAGAAAGTATCAAATCGGCGACTTCGGCGCGCACGTGCGTGCGTCGGCGCGAGTCGGCGTGCGGCTTCTTGGCGACCGCGAGTGACGCGAAATCCTCGCGCGTGCGGACGCGGGTGAGTCTGCCTTCGCGCGCGAGTTGTTCGTCGACGGCCGCCCAGCGTCCGGCGTAGACGCTCGCGGCCGGAGTCCCAAGCGCCGCCGCCTCGCGGTTCATCGTCCCGCCCGCGCTCAGGACGAGGTCTGCGCGCGCGACGAGGTTCGACCCGTCGAGCGCGCGGCGAG
>DASUNL010000373.1:0-5560 GCA_036277175.1 Pyrinomonadaceae bacterium
TCGAGCGCGTCCTGAAGGGCGAGGTGCGCGCGGTGGCGCGGGCCATCTCGCGGGTCGAGGACGGCGTGGGCGGCGCGTCGGAGTTGATGCGGGCTGTGTTCCCGCACACGGGCCGGGGCTTGGTCGTCGGCATCACGGGCAGCCCCGGCGCGGGCAAGTCGTCTCTCGTCGATAGGCTCGCCGCGCTCTACCGCGCGCGCGGCGAGCGCGTCGGCATCGTCTGCGTCGACCCTTCGAGTCCGTTCTCGGGCGGCGCAATCTTGGGCGACCGCATACGCATGCAGACGCTCGGCCTCGACCCCGGCGTCTTCATCCGCTCGATGGCGACGCGCGGCAATCTGGGGGGGCTGGCGCGCGCGACCGTCGACGCCGTCGCGATTCTCGACGCCGCGGGCTACGAGAAAATCATCGTCGAGACGGTCGGCGTCGGTCAGGACGAGGTCGAGATAGTGAAGACGGCCGACGTGTCGGTGGTCGTGCTCGTCCCCGGCATGGGCGACGACATACAGGCCATCAAGGCGGGCATCATGGAGATAGGCGACGTGTTCGTCATCAATAAGGCCGACCGCGACGGCGTCCTGCGCACGGAGAAGGAACTCGAAGCCCTGCTCTCGCTCGCCACGCGCCCCGACGGCTGGAACCCGCCCATCGTCAAGACGGTCGCGATAGAGAACAAGGGGCTTGAGGAGTTGGCCGGGGCGGTCGAGAGCTACCGCGAGTTTCTGAGTCGCAGCGACGCGAGCCGCGCGCGCCGTTCGTCAATCGCGCGCTGGCGGATTATGGAGCTTTTGCGCGAACGCCTGCTCGCGCGCGCTCTCGACGGCGAAGGCGCTAGTGAGCAACTCGACACGCTCGCGCGCGAGGTGGCCGAGAAGCGGCGCGACCCTTACTCGGCCGTCGAAGAGTTCATCGCGTCGGGCACTTTGGGCGAGCGGCGCGGACCCGATTAATTTCTCGCGGGGCAGTCGCGGGGCGGAATCGGGCATCTGAAACTTCTTGAGAGAATTGCTGATGAAGATAGAACACATCGGAATCGCGACGCCGCACTTGGACGATGCTCTCAAGTTCTGGCGCGACTCGCTCGGGCTTGAGGTCACGCACACGGAAGAGGTCGCGGAGCAGGGCGTGCGCGTCGCGATGCTGCCCGTGGGCGAGCCGCGCGTCGAGTTGCTTGAGCCGACCGGCCCCGAGTCGCCCGTCGCGAAGTTTCTTGAGAAGCGCGGCCCCGGCATCCATCACATCGCCGTCAGAGTCTCCGACATCCGCGCCGCGCTCGCGCGACTCAAGGCTGAGGGCGCGCGTCTGATTGACGAGACGCCGCGCGTGGGCGCGGGCGGCTGCCTCGTCGCGTTCGTCCACCCTTCGACGGCGGGCGGCGTCCTCCTCGAACTCGTCGAGCACACGGAGGAGTCGCACGCTCACGCCGAATAAATCGCGCGCGCGCCGCTTCAAAGAAAGGCATTCGTTTTGGCTCTTTTGAAATACACTCTCGCAGCCCTCCTCATCCCCCTGACATTGTCCAGCACCTTACTAGCGCAGACGAAGCCGCGCCCCGCCGGCCCGACGCGCCACACCGCGCTGACGGCCGACGACATGGCGCTCCTCGTCGAAGGCTTGGAGATGCCGCCGTCGGTCGTCGCGCAGCTCGCGTCGAGCGCGGAGGAGCGCAAGAGGTTCGCGCGCGACCTGCGCGAGATGATCGCCGTCGCCGAGGAGGCGCGCGCCGCCGGTTACGCCGAACGGCCCGCGCTCAAATTACAGATGGAACTGGCGCGCTCGTTCGTCATCGCGCAGGCGTACCTGAAGCAGCGCGAGGCCGGGGGCGCGAAGAGCCGCGAAGAGGTCATCACGCCCGCCGAGATCGAGGCGCTCTTCAAAGAGCCTGCAACGCCCGCGCAGTTCGAGACGTTCGTCGCCGACTATCAACAGAACGGCCCGACGAAGGGCGCGACGCTTACGCCCGAGCAGCGCGCGGAGCTGCGCGGCCACTGGGGCAGCGTGATGGTCGCGCGGCGCAAAGGAGTCGCCGCCGGTCTCGACCGCGAGCGCAAGACGCAGCTCGTCGTCCTTTTGCAGGAGTCGCGTCTGCTCGCCAGCGCTTACTCCGAACAACTGCGCACGCGCTACAAGGCGACCCAAGCGGAAGTCGACTTCTACATCGCGACGCACCCGGAGACTGACCCGAAGCGTTCACGCGCGGTGGCCGAGGAGGTCTTGCGCCGCGCGCGCGCGGGCGAAGACTTCGCCGCGCTCGCCAAGGAGTTCTCAATCGATCCGGGGAGTAAGGTGGCGGGCGGCGACCTCGGCTGGTTCGGGCGCGGCACGATGGTCAAGCCGTTCGAGGACGCGGTGTTCGCGCTCAAGCCGGGCGAGCTGAGCGGCGTCGTCGAGTCGCAGTTCGGCTTTCACATCATCAGGCTCGACGAGCGCAAGACGGAGACGGGCGCGGACGGCAAACCCGCCGAGCAGGTCAGGGCCAGACACATCCTCATCAACAACGGCTCGCGGCGCGACGGCGGCGGGCCGCCTCTGTCGCCGCTCGAACAGGTGCGCGCGGCCGTCGAGGACGCGAAGCGCGCGCGCATCTTGGGCGAGATCGTCGCGCGCCGACGTGTCACGGTCGCGGACGACTTCACCGTCGGGACTCACGTCGTCGCTCCGGCCGCCGCGACGAAACCGAGGGCGCGCGGCAAGCGTCGCCCCTGAGCGCGCGGGCCGCCGTCGCTTGGCTTTGCCTGTCTCGGAGGCTAGAATCACGCCTTTGGTTTCTGACCGCCCGACGCGACCGAGCGTGACACCGACGACTAGATAGACGACTAAATAAAGGATGAAGTATGACCGTTTGTAGCAATTGCGGAACTCAGATTCTCGAAAACGCCGCCACGTGCCCCGTCTGCGGGGCCGCGACCGACCAAGGCGACGTGGACAGCGCCGCCGAGACTTTCGGCGAACAGCCACACGCGCGCGAGCAGGACGCGGCCGCGTCGAACACCGCGCCGTCCGCCGTCTCGGCCGCGCCGACTGGCGCGCCGCAACCTCCGCCGCCTTCGGCGTCGCGCGCGGCCAACGCACAGCCGAAGCGCGGCGGCTCGACGATGACCAAGGCGCTCATCGCGGCGTTGGTGGCCGTCGTCCTCGCCGTCGGCATCATCGCGTGGCAGACGGGCGCGGGCCGTGGCGGCGACGTGAGCATCACGGCCGAAGACATGGCGCTCATCGCCGAGAGCCTGCCGCCGCAGCAGCGCATGCTGCTCGCGAGCAGCGAGGAGGAGCGCAAGAAGCTCTCGAAGGATTTGGCCGAGATGCTCGCGCTGGGCGAGGAGGCGCGGCGCGAAGGCATCGCCGACCGGCCTGAGGTCAAGAAGCAGTTGGAGATCGGCCGCTCCTTCGTCATCGCGCAGAGCTTCGTCCGCAAGCAGCAGGAGTCGGGCGTCACGCTCGACAAGCTCGCCACCAAGGAAGAGATTGACGCGCTCCTCAAAGAGCCGGGCCGTGACAAGGAATTCGACGAGTACATACAGACCTTGCAGTCGTTGCAGGGAGGCGCGGCGGCCGCGATACCAGAGGAGCAGAAGAACGAGATTCGCGATGACTGGGCGCGTCTGAAGGTCATCGAGAAGAAGGCGCTCGCGGCGGGCGTCGATAAGGATCGCAAGGTGCAGCTTCAGGCGCGTCTCCAACAGGCCAGCATGCTCGCGCGCGTCTACTCGAAGGACTTGGCCGAGAAGATGAAGCCGACCGATCAGGAGATTGACGCCTACGTCGCCGCGCACCCCGAGCACGACCCGAAGAAGCTGCGCGAGCAGGCCGAGGAAATCCTGCGCCGCGCGCGCGCGGGCGAAGACTTCGAGGCTCTCGCCAAAGAGTTCTCGACCGAGCCGCGCGCCAGCGAGACGGGCGGCGACCTCGACTGGTTCAGCCGCGGCATGATGGTCAAGCCGTTCGAGGACGCGGCCTTCGCGCTTCAGGACGGACAGATTAGCGACATCGTCGAGACAGACTTCGGACTTCACATCATCAAGGTCGAAGGCCACCGGACGGGCAAAGGCCCGGACGGCAAACCGGCCGAGGAGATTAAGGCGCGTCACATCCTGATTGCGCCGAAGCTCCCGCCCACGTCGGCGATGATGCCCGGCGCGTCGCCGCGCGACCAACTCGTCGCCGTCGTCCAGAAGGACAAGCAGGACAAGTTCGTCGCCGAACTCATCAAGCGTAACGGCGTCAAGGTGGCCGACAACTACACGGTCGCCCAGCCGCCGATGCCCAACGCCGGCTTCCCCTTCGGCGGCGGAGGCGGCGACCCGCACGGCGGCCAACCGCCGCCCGCGCCCGAAGGCGGCGGCCCGCCCAACGAAGGGAAGAAGTAAGAAGCGCAGACAGGAGTCCGGGTGCAGTTCGGCGATTACCGCGTGGAGGTCGTGCCCGAGGCCGAGTTTTGGCTCGACGGCGGGGCGATGTTCGGCGTCGTGCCGCGCTCGCTCTGGTCGCGCGTCGCGCCGCCCGACACGGAGAACCGCGTGCGCCTGAGCACGAACTGTCTCTACGTCGAGGCCGAGGGCGAGCGCATCCTCATCGAGACGGGCTTAGGCGACAAGTTCTCGCCGCGACACGCCGAGATGTACGGCGTCCGTCGCGGGCTTCCTCTGCGTGAACGTCTGCGAGAGCTGACGGGCTGCGCGCCCGAGGACTTGACGGTCGTCGTCAACACGCACCTGCATTTCGACCACGCGGGCGGCAACACCACGCGCGACGAAGAGGGTCGCGTCGTGCCGACCTTCCCGAACGCGCGTTACCTCGTCTCGCGCGCCGAGTTCGAGCACGCCGAGAGTCCGCACGAGCGCGACCGCGCGAGTTATCTGCCGGACAACTGGCGGCCGCTCGCGGAGTCAGGGCAGTTGGAGTTGATGCCCGACTCTTATGAGGTCGTCGCGGGCCTGACGCTCGACACGGTCGCCGGACATTCGCGCACGATGCAGACCGTGCGACTCGAACGCGAGGGCCGCACGCTCTACGGCTTCGCCGACCTCGTCCCGACGCGCGCCCACGTCCCGCTCGCGTGGATAATGGGCTACGACCTCTACCCCGTCGAGACGCTCGAAGCCAAGAGACGCCTGCTCCCGGAGGCCGCGCGCGAAGACTGGCTCTGCCTCTTCTACCACGACGCGGACGCACCGCTCGCGCACATCGTCGAAGAGGACGGGAAGCTGCGCGCCGTCGAATACGCGGAGGCGTGAGAGGGCACGGGCGTTGAAGGCGATTTCAAAATCGAGATTTCAGAGACAGGTATGACGACAGCGAAAATCGGAATCATCGGCGGAAGCGGCCTCTACCAGATGCCGGAGCTGAAGGACGTGGAGGAGGTGCGCGTCGAGACGCCTTTCGGCGACCCCTCGGACGCCTTCATCACGGGGACGCTCGAAGGCGTGCGCGTCGCGTTCCTCCCGCGCCACGGGCGGGGTCACAAAATCCTGCCGACCGAATTGCCGTTCCGCGCCAACATCTACGCGATGAAGCTGCTCGGCGTCGAGCGCATCCTCTCGGCCTCGGCCGTCGGCTCGCT